>JANNCL010000026.1:0-18883 GCA_031386565.1 Candidatus Omnitrophota bacterium | reverse complement strand
GCAGCCGAAGCTTCTGATGCGCTATAACCAACAAATCTTCCCTTATGTATATTGCCATTGGGGTCAACGACCTGCAGCATTTTGCCCGGCATGGATAATAAAACTCTTTGTTGTTCAAAAGATCTAAAGGCATCGCTATTAGCCGATCCCCATGTCCTTTTTCTCATGACCGGCAAGGAGACGCTCCCATCAGGAGAAACTCTCTCAGAAATATCCCGTACTGCTCCCTCTCCATCTCTATCTTTTGTTTGAGCTTTTTCCAAAGAAACAGTTTCATTATAAATGACCGTGGCCATGGCCGGATCATGTTGAACAATATTCAGAACTAAATTTGCCGGTGCGTCTGCGCTTGGCTGCACTTGATATTCTATAGGTCCCATTTTTACAATTTGCGCAGTAATACCCGCAATCTTATAAGGCCTACCCATTGAAACACGTTGGGTTTCCAGTCCCTCCTGATTTACTGTCATGATGCCATCTGGATTAACGGAAACAGTGATCCGCACTTCATTAACCTTTATATCAGATACTGGAACAATCCCTGGTTCATAACTCGTTCTTTGTTTAACTTCAAATATCGTTGAGCTGGGCATTCTTCTTTCTGTCGGAATAACAGGAGATTTAGCAACTAAAGCCGCGTCCGGCCTTTGATAAGGGAATATAACAGTAGAGCCCTTTGGGGAAGGGTGTGTCACTGTTTCATTTAACAACTGCCAGGCTCTCTCTCCCAAAAACGTTACCATTCTTTGACGCAATGATTCATCATTTAAACCTAAACCCGTTAATCGCAATTGCTGTTCTGAGTTTCTATCAATCAAATGAACGTTTATAATATTTTTCTGTACCAAACTAGCAAGCCCAGCACGAAATCTTTCCTTAAATTGGTCTTGATTTAATACCATTTTACCCGTACGTGCCAAATCCTCTTGAGATGCTGCAATAATTTCATTAATACCAACCCCATCTCGTTTAGCAGGAACCCCGTCTTTTATCTCAATGCTATTATTATTTCCAAATGAAACCGTTAAAGCTGTTTCTGTTTGTTCACCGAACACAACTCTTTCACCCGGTTTCATAATAATTGCTTTGGAATTAGAAGCCACCGATAATCCTTGCGGGCCATGAGACAAACGCAAACCAGTTGCCCCTCCTCCCACAACAAAAACTGAACCTTCGAAGTTTGACTGAAAAATTTCATTGCCACCGTTTTTAAGAGACACCATTTTTCTATGTGCGGCATATCGTTCATGAAAATCACGGATCATAGGAACATCCTTTAAAGGAAATCCCCATTCCTCCTTAGTAGGAACACCTTTTATCCAAACTATATTATTCACTAATGGATAACCCTGTAACCCTAGAATTGAATGCCCCTGTAAATCAACAAGGCTGCTGATCCACGCAAATTGAGAAATATCATCCGTCGTGTATGTATATAGGAATTGCCGGTCATTGGATAAGAATGTCCTACTTGTAAATGACCTGCGCGGATCACTCACCGAAGCAATGTGATCAACATTGATCACTGTTGTTAGATCGGGTTGGTGCTCCTTTGAATTTTCATTATACCTAACTCGTGTTGATTGAGGCGTAAAGAATTCCTTGCCAAGCAAATCACTCTTTGCAAGAACATCTGCTTGAAATGCGGCGACCTTTTGATCTTCAACACGAAATATCCCTAATGGATTCGCCGCGCTTTGTTCTTGCAATTGATTTAAAGCAGTTTGTAGTTCGTGAGGAACGATCACCACCTGGTCATTGTATTCGACACCTTCTGTGCGCACCAACAGCTTCCACGCTATTTGCCCCTCTTCTCTAACGAATATCCTTAAGTAGGGCATACCTTCCGCTACATTCTCATACCCAATCGCATACGTTTTATTACCCGCTGCTACCACCTCATTAAAATATATAGCCTTTTTAACCGAAGTTGTCGGTGACGTTTTTTCTACTGTGTCAAAAACAATTTTCTTATCTGGTACAGTTGATTGCGTTTCTAGTCCTGGAAATCGAGTCAATTCCAGCGGAACATTGCGCACAAAAGATCCGGCTAAGAAATTCTGCTGCAAATCTTGAAATTCCGCATGACGATAGGGAATCCCAAGGGTTCTTTTTTGCTCCGGTCTAAGATCTTTCATTATTGTTGCAGCTGTATTCATCGCCCGATCAATCGCTAATTTTTCACCCTTCCCCGCCAAAGCAACTGTCGCTCTATCCTCATCATCGATCAGCCCGCCGGCACTAACCGCTTGAGCCATATCGCGTTCACTTACGCCTTTTCTGACTTCGAGGACTTTCATCGCCTGATTAACGAATCCGCCGGAGAAATATTTCCTAGGAATGATCTGATTGGTGTATTTATCCACATCCTCTTTGATGTAGTTGTATACGCCTTTTTTGAAAGCCACCAAATACTGCTGATAGATCTTTTCGTTATTGGTTGGATCCTGATTAACACCCGCAACCTTGGCCTTGTCGGCATAAACTTTACCCAGCAACGATTCCCGCAGCGCGCGCTTATACCAAGTGGCTAACACCATGCCGGAAAAGATCTGGCGTAATTGAGCGAAATTCTTACCTTCATTCACTTCTTTTTCGATCTGCGGCAAAATGATCTCTTTGACGATCTTGGAGGACATGGCATGGGTTTTGTTGGGTATTTCCGTCACAGCCGCATGTTTTTCCAAAGAAAGATAATCTTCTTCCAACATGACCTTCAAATGGCTTTTGACCACGTAGGCGGTGTTGCCGCTTTCATAGACTAAGGCCTCATCTGGAACGATCCACACTTTATTGAACGTATTGACCGGCACATTGGCATTACCAAATTCCTGATAAGCGCGTTCGTAGACTTTATCCCAAAAGTTCTTTCCTAATCCACTCTCGGGGTACATTAAGGATGAGGTGATCTGTTTGAGCAAATAATCCTGGGATAATAAGTCCCGGCCCATTTCTGTTTTACCAAAGCTGTCTTTGATGATGCGGTCATGTTCATAGGGCGATAAGTTGACCCATTGGTCCTCATCGGGAATAGTTAAAGAGGCTAAGAAATATTTGACTAATTTGGTGTATTCTTCATTTTTCTGAGATAAATCTAAATTACCGTCTCCTTTATGGATCAAGAAGTCGAATTGTAAGGCATTATCCGGATGAATGACAACACCGTTTAGATAGGCTGGGCTGTAAAATGGGCTTAAATTTACGATGGTGCCGGGTTTAGGCATGAGCGGCACAATGATCTCACCGGCTTGGACTTTAGACACAGAAAAAGAGCTTACCAAAAAGGTAATGCTCACTAAAAACCGCAGTGTTTTGTGAAGATTTTTATACATGATTTTGTCTAAAGTTAACGTCAAATCAACCTTATACGCAAAGTATGCCATATTATATAGGGAAAGTCAATGCGCCCACCCCAAAAAAGACATATTTTTTGAAGCTTTTTTACACCTCAAGAAAGCGCTTTCTGGTGCTTAATTCTAAAGAAATGGGTTCTGGATCTTCACACCTTGGATGACCCTGCCATGTTGGAAATCTTCGCTATACAGAACTGAACATTCTTGAGAAATAGCGGCTTGCAAAATTAAAGCATCGTAAAAAGAGCATCCGACACTGTCTTTTAGAGCCAGTGCCTCTTGAAAAGAAACCGCGGTTGGATAAAATTCACAAATTGGCAGCAGAATCGTACTTAGCCAATGTTGAGCCTCTTGGGGAGTAATTGTTCGGACAAACTTTTTTGTGAGGACAGATAAGAATTCCTGTACAACTTGATAACTGATAATACCAGACCCTTCATTCAACGCACTCTGTAGTAAATGCTTCGCTTTTTCTTTCTTCCCATCAATATCGTTATCAACAATATAAATAAGGACATTCGTATCGATAAAAAATTTACCGCTCATTCATTTCCTCTCGGGTGAATTTCTTTCCCCCGCTGCCGATATGACCATATTGTTTCAAAAATGCATTTAGATCCACTTTTGGCCTGCCTTGCTCCACGTAGTTCTTCAACCAACCGCGAAACAGATCATTAACACTTTTCTTTTCTACAAAAGCTTTTTCTCGCGCTTTCTGAATTAAATCTTTTTCCGCACTCAATGTGATGTTTTTTAACATGCCCGCCTCCAGTTTAACTACACAATAGTAGTGTACACTATACTAGTGCGATAGTCAAGCCCTTGGATGAGCCTTGTCATAGACGCTTTTAAGTTTATCGGTGGTTAAATGGGTGTAAATTTGGGTGGTGGAGAGATTGACATGGCCAAGTAGTTCCTGAACGGAACGCAGGTCCGCCCCCCGATTCAAAAGATGGGTGGCGAAAGAATGGCGGAACATGTGCGGGGTGACATGCTGACGCATGGCCTCTTTAAGGATGAACTTGTTGATAATATTACGCACGCTACGATCGCTTAAACGTCCCCCGCTCTTGTTTAAGAACATGGCACTCGAAGTGTGCACGCGCGTATCGATATATTTCTTAAGAACTTCCAGTGCCGTGTCTCCGATAGGCACGATACGTTCTTTCTTACCCTTCCCCATAACTCGGGCGATATTGCTGATAAAATCCACATCATCCACGTCTAAACCAACCAATTCCGAAACACGAATGCCAGTTGAATAAAGGACTTCAAAGATGGCCTTATCACGAGAATCGCTCATTTTATCTGTTTTGGGAGCTTCGATCAGCTGCGTTGCTTCTTCTTCGCTTAAAAAATGAGGCAAAGGTTTATCCAATTTGGGGGTGACCAATAAAGCCGCCGGATTCTTGGCAATGATCTTTTCCCGCTGCAAATATTTGAAAAACGATCTTAAACTGGATAATTTTCGCGCCACACTGCGGGGCTTTAAATGCAGGTCGCGCATGTGCGCTAAAAAACGACGCAGGAGCGTATATTCAATATTTTGGACGGGGATATCACCCGCAAATTTCGCGAATTCCTGCAGATCTAAGCGATAATTAAGGATCGTATGGCTGGAATAATTCTTTTCGATTTCCAGATAGGTTAGATACTTACCGATCAGAGAAACCATCACGCAGCCCCTTTAATTGTTAGAACCAACCGCGACATCCATTTGCACAACATCATTTTTAGGCAGTTTATTCGCGATATATTTGCATTCCGGATATTTATTGCATCCATAGAACGTGGCCCCTCGCCCTGAACGCCGCTCCACCAATTCTCCGCCGCAACCTTCGATCGGGCACTTGACCCCGACGGTATAACTTTCAGCGTGCTTGCATTCCGGAAATTTGGTACAGCTGATAAATCGTCCGCGGCGTCCCCACTTGACGGCCAGCGGCGACCCGCATTTGGGACAGGCCTTACCGGTCGTATCGTGGATCTTTTGAATATTCGCGTTGGCAAAATCCAGCTCTATTTTAAAAGGGCCCCAGAAATCTGTTAATACCTTCACATAATCATGAGTACCGTCCTCGATCGAATCCAGCTCTTCTTCCATGCGAGCGGTAAAACCAATGTCCATGATCTTCTTGAAATATTCAACTAAAAGATTACAGATCTTGATCCCTAGCTCTGTTGCCGTGAAATAACCGCGGTCGCGTAAAACATAGTTGCGCGCCACTAGGGTAGAAATGATCGACGCATAGGTAGAAGGACGGCCGATGCCTTGTTCTTCCAAAGCCTTGACCAAACTAGCTTCTGAATATCGCGCCGGCGGTTTGGTGAAATGCTGCGTAGGTTTGATCTCCTTTAATTGGAGCGCATCGCCTTTCGCATACATCGACGCATCAAGCTTCAGCACTTCTTCTTCATCATTATCTTTATACACCGCTAAATACCCGTCGAACGCTAAAATAGAACCGCTGGCCCCGAATTGAAAACGACCAGCCGTAACCTCGATCTTGGTCTGTTCAAATACCGCCGGAGTCATCTGGCAGCTGATAAAACGTTTATAGATCAAATTATATAAACGGTATTGGTCTTCGGTCAGAAAATCTCTGAGTTGATCAGGCTTTCGCAGCAGATCCGTCGGACGTATCGCTTCGTGAGCTTCCTGCGCACTTTTCTTAGACTTGAACTTATTGGGCGTCTCCGGCAAGAACTTCGCGCCGTACTCTTTATTGATATGCACACGTAATTTTTCAACCGCTTCATTGGATAAATTAAAAGAATCCGTACGCATGTAGGTGATCAGACCGACCGGTTCTTCTTCCCCGATCTCCATACCTTCATAAAGCTCCTGGGCGATCATCATGGTGCGCGATGCATTGAACCCCAATTTACTGAACGCTTCCTGCTGTAACGTAGAAGTAATGAACGGCGCCGGAGCATTTCGCTTCACTTCTTTTTTATTGATCGCGCTCACCTCGAAAGACTGTTGCTTTATTTCAGCGACAATATTCTTTGATTGCGCCTCATCTTTTAATTCCGGCCTCTTTCCGTCGATCTTCTCCAAAGAAGCCGTTAAGATATCTTTAATGCCTTTTTTCTGCAAGTCCACCGCGATCTGCCAGTATTCCTGAGGCACAAAGCAGCGGATCGCTTCCTCGCGATCAACGATCAAACGCAAGGCCACGGACTGCACGCGTCCGGCGGATAAACGGGACCCAACCTTCTTCCATAATAAAGGACTGATCTGATACCCCACGATGCGGTCCAGAACACGACGGGCATTCTGGGCATCAACTTTCTTGCGGTCAAATTCTCTGGGGTGCAGGAAGGCTTTTTTCACAGCGTCTTTGGTGATCTCGTGGAATACTACTCGCAGGACCTTCTTATCCTTGGCCACATGTTCGATCAGATTCCAGCCGATGGCCTCACCTTCACGGTCAGGGTCAGTGGCGATATAGATCGTTTCCATGTCCTTGGCTTCTTTTTTTAATTTGGTCATGGTCTTAAACTTGTCGCGCACCACAATGAACTTAGGAGTAAACTCATGTTCAATATCCACACCAAGGCTGGATTTAGGCAGATCTATCAAATGCCCCATCGATGCGGTGACCTTATACTTCGACCCCAAGATCTTGCCGATTGTTTTGATTTTTGCCGGAGACTCAACGATCACTAGTGATTTTGCCATTGTTTTCCTTTATGAAATATTTGCCCGGTAGTTCTTTGGCCAGTTCTTTTAACTGCAAATGTAACACAACTTGTGCGATCTGGCCAATTGACAATTTTGTGCGCGCTGCCAATTCATCCGCGTGCACAGGTTCAGTTGTTAAGATCTTGTAAACTTTAGCCTCAAGTTCATTAATGAATACCCGCGGTTCTTCGGCCTGCTTTGAAACCTCCGGAAAAACCAGCTCCACTTGGCCGCGCAATACTTCCAAAACATCCTGGGGACTCAAAGCGATCTGCGCCCCATCTTTAAGCAATTGGTTACTGCCCCGTGCTGTAGCGTAATCAATATTCGCCGGTAAAGCAAAAACATCTCTCCCCTGTTCCAAGGCATACCCGGAGCTGATCAAGGCCCCGCTCTTTTCCCCTGCCTCAATGACCACCGTTGCCAAACTTAAACCGGTGATGATGCGATTGCGCCTGGGAAAATTAGCCGGTATCGGGGGTGTATTCAAAGGCATTTCTGAAACAACAGCCCCCGAAGCAATGATCGCTTCCATCAGCTGTTGATTTTCCCTAGGATAAATGTAGTTTAAACCGCAGCCTAGCACGGCAATGGTATTTCCTCCGGCTTTTAAACATCCCTGATGCGCACATGTATCAATGCCGCGCGCCATGCCGGAAATGACCGTCAAACCTGCCCTAGCAAAACTTTCTGCAAAAAGAACAGCCTGGGCTTTCCCATAATAGGAGCAGGCCCTGGAACCCACCATGGCCACTGCCGCACTATGCAGTAAAGTCTGATCACCCTTAATATAAAGAACGACCGGTGCACCCGGAATATTGCGCAATAAATGTGGATAACCTTCATCCGCGATCGTAGTCAATGCAACATTCTTGATTGCCAAAAGATTATATTCATCGATCAAAAACTTGTCTTTAGAAAAATGAATAATATTCTCAACCACATTGAGCGGCACCACACCGCAGGCGGCTAACTCCTCATAGGGCTGCTGCAACACTGCTACGGCATTTCCAAAACACTCCCTTAATCCATGAATACGCACACCGCCCAAGCCCGGAACGGCATTGAGCACCTGCAACGCTTCCTGTTCGGTCATTGTTATATCGCTTTTAATATTCGTGCAACCGGGCCGGCAATGGATGGATGTGAGGCGTTAATAGTAATGTCAGCCTGACTGTACAGGGGGTATCGTTGTTTATACAGCATCTTGATCACGCCCATGGGGTTGGACGCTTCATGCACCAACGGACGGTTAGGATCATTCTTGATCCTTTTATAAATGACCGCCGGTGAAGCTTTCAAGAAAATGATCATACCATGCTTACGTAATAATTTCAAATTTTCCGGGTTGACCACAATGCCGCCGCCGCAATCGATCACCACACCCTTTTTCGATGCCACGCGCTTGACCACCGCATGCTCGACCTTGCGGAAATATTCCCAGCCTTTATCGGCAACAATCTGACGGATCTTTTTCTTCGCTTTTTTCTCGATCAGCGCATCGGTCGAATATAGCTTGATCTTTAAACGCTCGGAAAGATCTTTGGCGATCATCGATTTTCCCGAACCCATCATGCCGATAAGAACAATGTTCTTTTGAATTTTTTTCATTTTTTTGTTTCATCTTTAGGAGGGATCGGCACATTCACTTCGCCTTTTCCCACACCGCCTTTACTGCAAGATATTTCAACCGAAAGCTTATCGCCCCCCACAGCAGTTACAGGAATATCCTGTTCAACGCCGGCCGGTGATCTCTGAAAAGGCAAATTGACCGTATCCACTTGTGCGTCATTCTTATAAACAACAATGCGACGCAAAAAATGTTTATCGAGCTTATCCGTCGGATGAGCGGCGGAAACATGCAACAGCTGTTTATCCAGATCGTAGGTTAATGTCACCGATTGCGGCGGCGTAGCCCAGGCATTGACGCTCACACAGAAGACTGCCAACACCAACAGAAAAGATCTTTTAATTTCCATAAATACCCCCTCGCAGCACCCAGCTGATAATAGCATTCCCATAGAACATGCTTACCAAAGCACCCGCCACTAAAAATGGACCATAAGCAATGGTGCTTTCCTTGGTCCTTATTTTCTCAATGATGCCAAAGACCGCCCCAAAGAACGGTGCTAGAAAAAATGTCAATACTGCCAATTTCCACCCCAGGAAAGCACCGACTAAAGACATGAGCTTCACATCACCGCCGCCCATGCTCTCTTTCTTAAAAATGATATCCCCCATCAGCCCCATCACATAAATGATGCCGCCGCCGATGATATACCCGGATAATGACGCGCTTAAACTTAAGGCATACGGCAAAATAATTTTAGGGATATGCGGCGCAAAAAAATTGATGAATGATAACACGAACAAAGAACAGGCCACCAAGAGCTTGATCTCGCGATCGTCTCCGGGCTCTTGTCCTTCCATCAAATGTTTACAAAATATAGGATAAATGAGCATCAAACCTAAACACATCAGCACGATCAAACCGGCAATGAATCCGGATAATAACACTTGAGTGAATTCTTGAGAATGCAACGCAGGGATCAAAGCACTAAAAGCAATCCCAAAGAACATCCCGCCGATGCTGATCTCATCGGGGATGATGCGGTGTTTCAGATCGACGATGGTAGCCACGATAAAACAGCTGGCCATGAACAAATATGGCACTAAGACCAGCTGCAAACCAAAAGCCTTGTAGAACAGGACAAAGACCACCGCGGTCAATATCTCAACGACAGGATACAAAAACGCGATAGAACCTTTACAGCTGCGGCATTTCCCGCCGAGCATTAGCCAGCCGAAAATAGGGATATTGTCGTGCCAGGCGATCGCCTTTTGACAGTGCACGCAATGAGACGCGGGATAAACAATGGACTTCTCCTCCGGCATGCGCACAATGCACACATTAAGAAAACTGCCGATCATCGAACCGAACAAGAAAAACAAGATATCAACCATGGAGTTGTTTGCCTAACCCTTCTTGAAGCGCTTTGCGCATGATATTTTTATATTTAACATCGATATCCGTGCCTGCCCAATGGGTAAAGGCCAACACCCCTTGATAATACAACATCCCCAGCCCATTCGCTGTCTGCGCGCCTTTTTCAGTGGCAGCTTTCAACAACGCGGTCTGAACAGGATTATAGATCACATCATACACGAGCATGTCGGCATGAAAACTATGCGGATCGACCAATAATGTTTTTTCTCCCTTTAAACCAATAGAGGTGGTATTGATCACCAGGTCCGCGATCTCGATGTTCAAGTCTTCCGTATTGTTGACCACATCGATCAAGCTAGTATCCATACGGGTGCCTAATTCCGCTGTCAATTTAACCGCCGTGTCATGAGTACGATTATAGAGCTTGATATTCTCCGGACGCGGGTGGATCATACACAGGACCGTCAAAATGGCCCGCGTTGTCCCGCCGGCCCCTAGAACAACAATGCGTTTATCTTTAAGATCGAATTTAAGTTCCTGCAAATGGCTTAAAAAACCAGGCCCGTCCGTATTGAGCCCGATGATATTACGTTCATGACTGATCACTAAGGTATTGACCGCGCCGACTTTTTTCGCGAACGGGTCAACGACATCCACATAGGGCAGAACGGCTTCTTTATATGGCACGGTGACATTAAGCCCAAAGATCGGATTATCCGTTTCCTTAAGGTCTTCCATGAACAATTTCAATTCATGTTCATCCACCAGGGGAAAAAGCTTATACACCGCATTAACATCAAGTGCCTTGAAAGCGGCATTGTGCATGAGCGGGGACAAACTATGCGTCAGTGGATTTCCGATAATGCCATAAATGCTGGGCGGTTCGTAGGTCATTTCTGCTTTAACCGTTCTTTGGTCATCAACGCTTTGTTGATCGCGTAAATATAAGCTTTCGCCGACGCCTCGATGATATCGGTACCGGCACCGCGCCCCAAGACCGTCTTGCCATCAACATTGATCTTGACCCGCACCTCGCCCTGGGCATCATCGCCCTGACTGACCGACTGTATGCTGTAATCCAATAAAGTAGCCTTGACCTTAGTCACCGCCGCGATCGCTTTATAACAAGCATCAATGGGCCCGTCTCCGGCAGATTCCTTCACGATCTTCTTTCCCTTAACCTCCAATGACACGGTGACGCTAGGGGTTATTTTGGTGCCGCTGGTATAACTTAAGTCCAGTAAACGCACTGCTTCCTTTGCCTCCGTGATATTATCTTCCACAATGGCGATCAGGTCCTCGTCGTAGATCTCTTTCTTCTTATCCGCCAGGTCCTTGAATTGACTAAAAGCGGCATCAATACGCGCATCCGTTAATTTAAATCCCAAACGTTTTAACCGGTCAGAAAAGGCATGACGACCGGAATGTTTTCCTAACACCAAGCCTTCATGTTTGGGAACACCGACATCTTCGGGGTCCATGATCTCATAGGTACGGCGCTCCTTTAACATCCCGTCCTGATGGATGCCTGATTCATGACGGAACGCATTGGAACCGACGATCGCTTTATTGGGAGGCACCAAAAAACCCGTGGCTTTGCTGACCATCCGTGAAATGCGGTAAAATTCTTTGGTATTGATCCCTGTATTGACCTTAAAAAAATCCGCGCGTGTCTTCAAAGCCATAACAATCTCTTCCATTGACGCATTACCTGCCCGCTCGCCGATACCGTTGATAGTGCACTCTACTTGACGGGCGCCATTGATAACCGCCGCTAATGAATTCGCTACCCCCAACCCCAGATCATCATGGCAATGAGTGGATATGATCGCCTTATTAATGTTAGGCACATGATCACAAATACCTTTGATCACCGCCCCATATTCCGTAGGCGTGGAATACCCGACCGTATCGGGAATATTAACGGTTGTGGCACCTTCCTTGATCACTGCTTCCAAAACCCGGTATAAAAATTCCTTCTCGGTGCGCGAGGCATCTTCCGGCGAGAATTCAATATTATCCATGCGCTTGCGGGCATAGCGCACCGCGGCGACCGCCATGTTCAGGATCTCATCCTGGCTCTTTTTGAATTTATGTTCCAAATGGATCTTGGAGGTGGCCAAAAAGATATGAATGCGTTTATGTTTGGCCGGCTTGACCGCGTCAATGACCGCGTCGATGTCCTTGATGATGGAGCGCGCTAACCCGCACACATAAGACTTTTTGATATTCCTGGCCACATTGTGAACAGAATCAAAATCCCCTTTGGAAGAGACCGGAAAACCAGCCTCAATGATATCTACCCCCAAACGTTCCAACCCAAACGCGATCTCCAACTTCTCTTTCGGGGTCATGGTCGCACCCGGCGCCTGTTCCCCGTCGCGCAAGGTGGTATCAAAAATATATACTTTGTCGTTCTTCATATGTGATCCCCTATAAATAATTAAGGGCGGCTATCAAAGCCGCCCTTAAATTATATACGATTGTGTTTATTTTGGCTTAAATAGTTTTTACTTTCTCATCCAGCTCATCATCGCGCGAAGTCGGGCGCCCACTTTTTCAATAAGGTGGGTATCGCCGGCTTTGCGCATCTTAAGGAAGTTCTTGCGGCCGTTCTTATTCTCCGCCATCCATTCCTTGGCAAACTTGCCGGTTTGTATCTCTTTCAAGATCTTTTGCATTTCCACCCGGGTACGGGCATTGACAATGCGCGGTCCGCGGGTCATATCGCCATATTCCGCCGTATCGGAAACACACTTGCGCATGCCCTGAATGCCTTGTTCATACATCAGATCCACGATCAATTTCAATTCATGCATGCATTCAAAATACGCAATCTCAGGCTGATAACCGGCCTTGACCAAGGTCTCAAAACCAGCCTTGACCAATTCACTGGCACCGCCGCACAAAACAGCTTGCTCGCCGAACAGATCAGTCTCGGTCTCTTCTTTGAACGTGGTCCGGATGATCCCCGCACGGGAACCGCCAACACCCTTTGCATACGCCAAAGCCACTTTCAAAGCTTTGCCGGTCGCATTTTGATGTATTGCCACTAAACAGGGAACACCCTTGCCTTCTTCATATTGACGGCGCACCAAGGCCCCGGGGCCTTTGGGTGCGATCATGAACACGTCCACGTCTTTTGGCGGAACGATGAATTTAAAATGAATATTAAAACCATGAGAAAAGGCTAAAGCCTTACCTTTGGATAAATATGGCGCGATCGACTTGGTATAGATCTCGGCCTGCAAATGATCCTGGGTCAAAATGATCATCACATCCGCTTTTTGAGCCGCTTCTTCAACGGACATCGGCTGGAAACCATCTTTCTTCGCTATGTCATAATTGACGCCGCCTGGACGCTGAGCGACGATGACATTCAGCCCGCTGTCGCGTAAATTCAAAGCCTGTCCGCGGCCCTGAATACCATAACCCACCACCGCGATCACTTTGCTCTTAATATCGTTAATGTTGCAATCTTTATCGTAGTAAACTTTTGCCATAAAAATTTTCCTTTTCGTTAATATAATCCCTTCGAAGCTCCCAAATGCAAATTTTGGAGCGAAGAAGAACTAATCGTCGCCTTCACCATCTAAATGCGCTTGTGTCGCGCGCAATCCGATTTTCACTTCAACAGGCTTTACGATGGACGTAACAAAATCCTTCGTATCGCAGACATTCAACTGCTTGAACAAGAAATCAAAATTCGTTTCAAGTTCCGCGGCAATGCCGTCCTTGACGGATTCCGGTAAATTCATGATATCTTTCTTAAACTGACCCAACGCGCGCTTGCGAGCTTTGTACACATATTGCTCGTCGGTGTCGGTAGCCTTGCGTTCGCTTAAGCAATTCGCCTTGGTCCACTCGACCATCTTGGTATACAGATCCTTGGGAAACAATTTGCTATCTAAGGTCTTGTTCTGGAAATTCGTCGCTAAATGGATCTCGATGGTATCAACTTCCGGGAATTTATTGAAGGCATTATCCGGCAATGTTGAAGCGCCATGCTGCACCGCGCCGCCCATGCCGTATTGCTTGGCCGCTGCATTCGACAATGCTTTTAACGTATTGAAATCAACACTCACATTGGCCATTGTTCCGTCGGGCAGAACCACCCCCCCGTGGGATGTGCCGGTTTGTACAGAGATCTTGCTTAAGCCAACCAAGCCTTTGGGTAAAGTCGCATTATAGCCGTCCACGAACGCCACCAATTCTTCCACCGTGCTGTTCTTATGGCCTACTTCGCCGATCTCACCGCCGATAGAAACCTGAATACCTTTAGGCTGGATCTTACGGATGAACGCCGAAATATCCGCACCAACTTCAAAATTATCGCGCTGCTGTTCAGTCAAGGTCGCTTTGCTTAGATCGACCGTCGTGGATGAATCCACATCGATATTATAGAAACCAGCCGCCACACAATCCGCGATCATATCTTTCAAAGCGGCAACTTCCTTATTCTTATCTTTCTTGAACTCTGAAACTTTAATTTGGCAATGATCACCTTGAATAAACACAGGGCCCGTATACCCTTCCTTGATCGCCGCCGCTAACACCACACCGACATACTCGACCGGAGGCTGACCTGTATAACCCATTTCAGACTTTGCGATCTCAAAGATGAACGCGCCGGCTTTCTGACGCTTTGCCACGCGGAAAATCGCCTTGGCCAGGTAATACGTCAAAGAACGTAAATTCATGGCCGGAACCGTAAAATTCTTACCCTGCCCCTTACCGCGAGCCATATACAGATCATGGATAGACGCTAAATAAATGCCCTTGGCTTTCGCTTCTGCTTGAATAGCCTGAGCTAATTGCTCTTTTTCCTTAATGTTATCTGTCAAAACCAATTGTTTTACTGTTTGATCAATGTCAGCAACGGTGTTTGGCATGTGAAACCTCCTAAGATACGCTACTTTTAATATATAGGCGTCAGCAGCCTTGCTGACGGGACATAATTTCCTAAAGGAATGAAGTTAGTAATATAGCAAATTTGTCTTAAATGTCCAGAATTAATCGTTTAATCCTAACTAATCCTAACTAAGCCGCTACCACCTTAAACCCGATCTTAGTCCTTTTATACCCGTCATCCGGATAGGTCATCAACCGGCGGATCGCCTCGAATACTGACTTGAATTGGTTGTCGTATTTCTTTTCCAATTCCTGAATCTTTAAAGCTAATTCTTTATTGGAAATCATAAATTCTCTTAATTGTGTAAATACTCGAATGATCTGAATGTTCACATCAATTGCTTTTTCACTATTAAGTACGCTTGATAACATCGCAATGCCTTGCTCTGTAAAAGCATATGGTAAATATTTTATATTGCCACCTCTGTTCAAGGTCGCAAAATGCGACCTTGAAGATTCAACCTCTTCCCATGTTAATTGCAACATAAAATCATCCGGAAAACGCCTTAGATTTCTACGCACTTGTTCTTTTAATCGACGATTTGTTACACCATAACGTTCCGCAAGATCCTGATCGAGCATAACTTTATAACCACGGATAAAATAGATCTTACTTTGAACAATTTCTACAGGTATTGAAATGTTTGTCTTCTTGGACATAGCCCCTCCGATAGCAGAATATTAATATTGTTCCGGGGGATTTCATTCTTTAACGGTGCAATAGCATGGGGGATGTTATTGCACCGTTAACATAAATAGTCTAAGTAAGGATCTTCAACAGCTGATATAACTCATCCATGTCCGTGTGGACACGGCGGGTGGCGTCTTTTAGGTCGATGACGTTGATCTCGTCTTCCAGGATGCCGACGGCTTTGCCGTAAACACCGTTCAATAATAGATCAACGGCAGCTGCGCCTAATCGGGTGGACAAGATACGGTCCGGGCCGCTGGGTGTTCCGCCTCTTTGCACGTGGCCTAACACCACATAGCGGGACTCTAGACCGGTGGAACGGGTGATATTATCCGCCACGACGGTGGCCATGGCGGCACCTTCGGCAACGATTACAATGTAGCTGATCTTGCCTCTTCGGCTGGCACCTAAGATCTCTTCATGCATCGCGTGATAATCAAATTGACGTTCAGGGATGATCACATCTTCGGCCCCTGCGGCAATCGCCACCTGCATGGCAATGTACCCGCTTTTATTGCCCATTACCTCGACGACAAACACACGCTCCATGCTCTGGGCGGTATCGCGGATCTTATCGATCGATTCCAATGCGGTGTTAATGGCCGTGGCACAACCGATGGTCTGATCCGTTCCATGCAGATCGTTGTCGATCGTCCCAGGCAGGCCGATCGTGGGGATACCGCTTAATTCATAAAACTTCTTGGCCCCCTGATAAGAACCATCACCGCCGATAACGATCAACGCATCAATGCCGTGCTTGCGGGCATTATCGGCTGCTTTCATTTTACCTTCGGTCGAGGAAAAATCTTTTGAACGTGCTGTTTTTAAAATCGTCCCGCCCTTGTTGATGATATTGGAAACCGAGCGATGGTTCATTGGGATAATATCTTCTTCTAAAAGCCCCTGATAGCCGCGCATGATACCGGAAACTTCTAACCCATAATGCATGGAATAACGCACGATGGCGCGAATAGCCGCGTTCATTCCTGGACCGTCGCCGCCGGAGGTTAAAACACCGATCTTTTTAATTTTGTTTTCCATAATTATAATCCTGAAATGGTTAATGAACGGGGATACTCGACCACATAGCTAACAACAATATCTTTTTTCTCCCCAGGACCCAAGTCTAACGACCAGCGCATGACACCCGCCCGGTCATCAACATCCTTCTTGGTTACTTCAGGGACAAATTTAATATCTTTCACCTTGATCTTATCATCGGTCGCAACAGGAATATTCTCATACACTTTGATGGCAATGTTCTTATTCTTATAATTCTCGACCGTGATCTTATAGCTAAAAGCAATGGACATATTGGGCGATGGAATGCCGCCAAACATGGTGTCATCACTCTTTTTGGAGATCAATGTACGCTTGAGTGTCACCCCTTCATCCACCCCCAAGAAGAGGTCGAACTTTTCATTTGAACCAATGGCTTTATTGAGCGCTGAATTACCCACAAAATCCCCGTCCATATACACATTGACCTGGCCAGGCAACAAGGTGGATTCTTGAGCATTACTGACACCGGCCTTAAGGTAAGCAAATGAACTAAGCTTGGGCGTGGCCGCATATTCAAAAACAGATGGCATTTGGGTGAGCAACACCGGCACCCGATGTGTTGCCCCGTCGGATTTAATATCAACAGGCTTGGTGATCTTAAATACGACCGAAACACCCCTGCTTTCACTCTGGGCCAAAGCTACAGTTGCTATGTTATTAGCCTCCATCTTTTCCATCGGAGCATCATAGCCAGCCACCTGGGTTGGGGCATTTGATAATGATGCGGCCGCCATGCCATCACTACTCTCATAGCGCATCGCTTGTTTCAAAGCCCTGTAGGCAACCATCGGAGAAACATTCCATGTGGACAACTCCGGCATTTGACCACCCAATGTCGGACGTGACGTGGATAAAGTGAGCGTAACTCCCGACCACTCTTCCCCGGTGACCTGAGACACCAAGGCAAAAAGGGACAGCTCCGTCGAAGATCTAGCAAAATCCACCCGCGCGTCATAATTAGGGACCCAGTTGACCCCGCTGACCAAATAAGAAACCATGATCTTCATCTTCCCCGGCTTCGTGCATTGCACATCGACGGCGATCGAACGCTTCTCCTGTTGGGCGGAACCCTGGATCTGATACAACTCTTGGGTCATCGCCAGATGTTCCCGCTCCAGCTCCCGCAGTTTCTTGCGGTTCTCATCGGACTTTGTCATCACATCTTCATAATTAGAATTGAGATACGCACCTAGATCTTGTAATTCTAAAGCCGTTGGCATTTTAGTTTGCATATCTTTGGGCAGCTGCTCACCGGCTTTAAGCCTTAGAGAATCTAAATATTCCGTTTTCTTACCTAAGACTTTTTGCATCTCCGTCATCAGGGCGCGCTGATCCTCGAGCAATTCGATCTTTGATTGCAGGTCCTTCACCCGCTCATTAGCAGACTGGGTCAAGAACTCGCGCTTGAGAGAAGCGCCAAAGATCTTCACTTCGGCATGGCCTTGGCCTTTGACGGTTAACGCATTCTCATTGATCTGCGGGATAATATTATCGAATAAAACGGTGTGATCGCCTAATGGCAGATCTATTTCTGCGGTGCGCGTTACCACGGCGGCTCCGGGATAAACAATAACATCACTGATCCGGGAACTTGCTGTGATCGAATCAGCGAAAGCTAACGGACTCATGGTTAAGAGCAATAACCCAAATCCAATTAGCTTTCGCATAAAATTCTCCCTATTAATAACGATATTGATCTGGTTTAAACGGCCCCTCTACCTTGATACCCAGATATTTTGCTTGAGCGGAACTAAGCACATCCAACTTTGCGCCGACTTTTATTAAGTGCAGACGCGCGACTTTTTCATCTAAATGCTTAGGCAAAGTATAAACTTTATTCTCATATTTATGACCATTCAGCCAGAGTTCGATCTGCGCTAAGACCTGATTCGTAAAAGATGTGCTCATGACGAAAGAAGGATGCCCCGTAGCACAACCTAAATTAACCAAACGGCCTTCCGCTAAAACGATCAATTTCTTCCCGTTCGGAAAAACATATTGATCCACTTGCGGCTTGATCTCGATCTTTTTGATATCTTTGCGATCATTCAAATAGGCCACTTCAATTTCAGAATCGAAATGTCCGATATTGCAAACAATTGCCCCGCTTTTCATCAGATCCAGATGCTTTCCTACGATAACATCCACGCATCCCGTCGCTGTAACAAAAATATCGCCGATCTTAGCCGCTTCTTCCATGGGCATGACCTGATAGCCTTCCATGGCCGCCT
>JANNCL010000338.1:0-2812 GCA_031386565.1 Candidatus Omnitrophota bacterium | reverse complement strand
TGCTTCTATTGTCTTAGGAATAACTTTTAGATTATACTTTACGTCACTATCAAACGGGTTCTTTCGCATAACTTGGGTATAGAATTCATTAGCTTGTTTGATATCCTCTATAGCTGTGTCAATATCAATATTCTCTAAACTTTCCCCTTTTTTATAGAAAGCATTGCCTAAATTATAACGCGCCACATTCTCCTGTCCACCTTGCGTTAAAGCATCTTGATAGGACTTAATGGCATCATCATATCGGCCCTGACGGTAACTTTCATTACCGGCCTTGACAGTATCCGCGGATGACTTAGCCCAGGCATTGGATACTGATATTAAAGCAATAAAGCCAATAAACACACACTTAAGAACCATTGGAACCTCTCGTAGTATTTCTTTTCTTTGCGCTGCTCAATATCATGTTTCTCGAGTTTTGAGATCTGCTCTGTATACAGATAATCCAGGCCGAATTGCGCGCCGGAAGAACGCACGTAGGCTCCGCCGGTCATATAGGCTAACTGTTGCAGCACATTCTCATTCAAACGGGATTTCACATAATTACCTTGAGCATCTTTCAAATATTGGGCCGCGCCACTCTCATCCGGCACTTGGATCAGATCACCTTCCGCCGTGCCGATGCCCGCGGTATAGATCTTAACCCCTGCTTCTTTGGCCTTACTAGCAGTGTCTAAAACATTCCCTTCCAGGTCTTCGCCATCGGTCGCAATGACCAAAGTCTTAAAATGCCCCAAAGATTTTGTATACCCCTTTTGCGCTTCTTTGATCGCACTGGAAATATCTGTTCCGCCGCGAGGAATGGTATCGGTATTTATGTCATTTAAACTTAATAAGAACCCGTTATAATCATTGGTCAGCGGGCAGACCACAAAGGCCGTCCCGGCAAAAGCGATCAAGCCCACCCGGTCCCCTTTTAATTTTCTTAAAAGATCCCTGATCTCCAGTTTCGTCCGCTCCAGACGGGAGGGCTTCACATCCTTTGTGAGCATGCTTTTAGACACATCCACCGCGATCATGATATCCACGCCCTGTCGTTTCACATCCTGCATCTGATATCCCCATTGCGGCCGCGCCAGCGCGATCCCGGCAAATGTCAGAACGATCAACAAGGCCACCGCTTTACGCCGCCAGAACCGCCGGCTATTAGCCTTTACCTTAAGAGGCAACAGATCACTTTGCACAAACCGATCCGTAAGCTCCCCCCTACGCTGATGCAAAAAATACAACCCCAACGCCAACAACGGCAAGAGCCATAGGATATGCAGATATGTCGGTGCTCCGAAATTCATGCTAGGGTATCCTAAAGAATAATGTATTGATCAATATCGCTTCAATTCCCAAACACAACAACCCAGCGATCACGAAGATGCCGAAAAGTTCTTGATATTGCTTATAGCCTACTTGCTCGATCTTGGTCTTTTCCAGTTGATCGATCGCTTTATAAACTTCCCGTAATGATTCCGTATCCGTAGCTCGAAAATATTGCGCATGGGTTAGGTCGGCAATCTTTTTTAGGCCGTCTTCATCTAGATCGGTCGGGATGTTCTGGTAAAATGTCCGTCCGAACATGTCCTTGACCGGGTATGGGGCGAATCCTTTTGCGCCGGCCCCGATCGTATAGACTTTGATCCCTAAAGCAGCGGCAGATTTAGCAGCGGTCAATGGTTCCACCGTACCGGTATTATTAACGCCGTCCGTTAAGGCAATGATGATCTTCGTTTTGGCTTTACTATTTTTAAATCGCGATATACCAGAGGCAATACCCGAACCAATAGCCGTGCCGTCCTCAATGATCCCTAAACGCATGCGTTCCAGGTTCGCCAACAGCCAATTTCGATCAGTAGTAAGTGGACAAATAGTATACGCTTTACCCGCAAATCCGATCAATCCTAATTGATCATTCGGTCTTGCAACGATAAATTCGGCCACCACTTTCTTAATAATCTCAAAACGATTCAAGCGTTTGCCGTCGATCTTAAAATCTTCCGCCGCCATACTGCCGGAACAATCCAGCGCCAAGATGATATCGATCCCCTCGGTCGATATCTTACTTTCTTCCAAAACTTTCCTGGGGCCGGCCAAAGCAAAACAGATAAGCGCCGCGGCAGCCAAACGCAAGGCAAAAGGCACAAATCCAAAACGCAATTTCCACGTCATCGGTAAATTGCCCATAATATCCGTTGAAGAAAAAGTAACATCCTCCGGCTTACGGTGGCGGTTAAGCCACCACATCAGCCCTAAGATCAACGGGATCGCAAATAAGAATAACGGTGTTTTAAATTCCATTGATTGTCTCAGTGCTTGTTTCAGTGATCAATTTCTTCGCCTTGTCGAAATTAGCCTGCGCATCATTTACAGTCGGCACATATTTGGCGAACTTGACCATATCGCATCCGTTCAAAAAATCTTTCAAGAACTGTTTTTGGGCATCACTTAATCGCGTGCTGTATTGCGCGAATACCAAGAACTCTTCCGTGGTCATCTCCGGCGCTTTCATCCCAAATTGGTTCTCTAAATAATGACGGACAATATCCGAGAGGCACACATAAAATTCCTTGAACAACCCTGCTGCCGGATACTGTTTACTGTGTAAAATCTGCAATCCCTCCAAAGCGATTGCGGAGGCAGAACGCGCTGGTATTTTCGGAGCCTGTGTCGCTTGAGGTTTCTTACGTTTCATGAACCAAACCAACAAAGCCGCAGCAATGCCCACAGTAATAAGGCCAATGATCATCCATCCCCATAATGGAAACTCTACCGGCATGTGAATATCTTTAATATCGTCCATTACCTTCTCCCTTTGCGCCTG
>JANNCL010000302.1:0-3595 GCA_031386565.1 Candidatus Omnitrophota bacterium | reverse complement strand
CTTTAATTCATCCTTTATCGTTGTTAATTCAAACACAGCTGCTTGTCTCTCTACAAGGGAATCCGCATCCTGGTATCGAAAGAAGAGCAGTCTTTCACGAAGAAATACCAGCTGTGCTATTTGAGACAATATCACTTTCATGCGCTGAACATAGTCTTTAAATTCATGATCGTATTTCCTAAGGCCAGAAGTCGGGTCCTTATCATACAGAATAGGTTGTTTAATATTGACAGGTCCTTGTTTTATTCCGCTCTCAAGTGCGGCCTTTACCATAAATTTTATAATTTCAAGAATTTTAATCCTAGCAGTTTCAACCGAATCAATGCTCACTTCTTTTAGAGAGGCAATATAATGCAATAACTCTTTTAACATCTCAACCAAGCGCCTATTTTGTTCAGAAGATTCCCAAAGGCCTTCATCCAAGGCATTGATTAATCTCTCCAGATCTAGAACCGCTCCCTTAAGTAAACTTCTTTCTTTAAATGACTTCCTCAACTTTTTTAATACTGAATTTAACCGCGAGGGGATCTTTATCAATCTGCCTTCTTCCTTCTTGGTTATTTTTCCGCTGTAATTTATTATAGGCGGGGTCTTGTTCATATTCATATCAGGCCTAAATCGCTCCATGTTCTTTAACGTCTCCAAAGCCGTCAAACGCTGATGACGCATAACGAGCTCTAATAATAGCTTATTATTGCTAAACCTTGCCCCGTCGAGTGTTCCCAATGCTGCGCTAAAATTATTCTTAGCAGCCATAACAGCAGCAACTTTGATCTGTATTCTCAGGATCTGGCGATTCTTTTCAATAGCATCCTTATTAAACTGCACAAGTTGAGGAACATCTTTCCGTACATTTGAGTCAGCCATTCTCTTATAAATATCATCCCGTTCTAACCGTAATCTCTTTAAATAAGCGCCATATCCTTCTGCAGAAGATTGCTGTTCGATCTCAACATTCTTCATGTCATCAAAGAGATACTCCAACTTTTGCAGCAATTCCGCTTTCTCTTGAGCATACAAAGTTCTATCCCCAGCCCTTAAACTTTCCACCTTATGCACTCTTAATATCATGCCTTCCAATATTGCCGAGAATGCCCTGGCTCTTCCTATGCGGCCTTGATAAAAACGAACCTCTTCTTGAATAGATTTCAGAGGTATTGTCATAGCATGATCACCCTCTAATACAGCCCGTATTTCTTCATATGAAAGAGTAGAGGCATTTTCTAGATCAATCAGAACTTTATCCAGTACAGGAGGTTTATCAGATATTTTTTCAATCATGGCATGATCACTTAATCTACTTAAAAGGTTACTTTTTTCCGTTCCTGCACCATCAGACAAAAGCATTAAGAACGGATCCCACTGAGCCATTGGAACAGCGCCATGTCTGTCATTTTGATCTTTAGGTAGACTTAATCCACGCTTTCTTAGCTCTTCTAGAAAAGAAAAATATCCGAAACGATTTTTTAAAGCTTTTCCTAATAAGGGATGTTCTCGAACCATAAAGTCTATATGCGCATTAAAAGCTTCTTCAAAATCCTCCGCATGACCTTTATATCCGAACACATTTACCCCACTTAAATATGCATCACGCATATGACTAAGATCAAAGCCAACTTTTCCATCACCTCTCATGTTAATCAGATATTTCCCAAGATCAACATCCATAGTCCCTCTTATCGCAAGTTCGATCCGATAATTGATCAATGCTTCATAAACTTTTAAGATCTTAGGAATATCAATGGGCGATATCTTTAGGAGCTCATCAATCTGTTCCTTGCCAGTTTTACCAGGAACCATCTGTTGAACCATATAATCCGGATCTTCTAAAGAAGGAATAAATCCGCCCTTTTCATTAATATCTACGCCTCTTAATGGTGCAATAACACCGCCCAAAACACTTAGTGCTGTTTTATAACCCTTCGTAAATTGAACATCCCACTGATAACTCCTAGCGCCTTTTCTAGAACTATCCTTTAATCCTTTCAAAACTTCACCAAACTTTGGAATACGGCAAACATAATAATAATCCCCCGTTGAATCAATCTCATAATCTGCCTGGTAGCGAACAGACATTTGACCCAGTGCCATGTGCATTTTATAGGCATATAGCAGCCTGTCCATTTGGAGTTCATCCAAACTTATGTCTTGGTAAACTTTACCAATTCTTTGACTTAGATTTGCATCATTAAAATCACCTTTATTATTGACTATAAATGTGCCGGCACTCTCAATCGCTCCAAAAGTTCTTCCTGGGAATAGAGCATGCGTGTTTTGCCGTAAGATCATTACATACGCTTTAATTGTGCCGTCACTCTTAGACGTTAATAAAATATTAAAATTAAAACGTAATAACTTTAGAAATTCTTCTAATCTCTCTAACTCATTAACAAGGACATTTAATTTTTTTGTCTCCAATTGAAGAGCTTGTACTGGAAAACCTTTTACCACATTTACAGTGATATCCGGAAATGTCATGAATGAAGCCACGGGTGCTTTTTCAATTGGCAGCTCTTCTTTAAAAGCGCTAAAAGACTGATGCCACATCTTTTGTACTAAACCTTTGTGATTATACGCAACTCTAAAACCAAAAGGTCCTAACTCATATAACATTTGAACCATGGATTCAATTAAACCAAGATCAATTTCTGGTTCTTGATGATCCATCTGAACTACAGTTACACTATTGTTAAAAGGGGGATTATTCTCAGGAACAACAACAAATCCATTACTAAGCCCCAATTGATGGCCATATTCTTTCGCTAAAAGTGCGCATTGAGGACAATGATCTATATCTGCAGCTATTGGGCCACTATTTGGATTCAATATTGCTAAAATCGGGAGATCTTTGAATGTTTTAACTTTTTTTTGATCTGGCAATATGCCAACTAATTTAATAAATTCAGGACGCATTTGTACATGACCGTTAGCATCTTCAAGAGTTACACGTCTAAAAAAAGGGCTGTAATTAATATGTTCTGGATAGTATCTACCAATACCATCTTTATGATTATTAAAAGCTTCATGAAATGTGGCAGTAAATTCTTCATTACCAATAGTGACCTGACTTAATGCATTGGCAATCTTTATATCGGAATCTACGGATTCATCTGCATTTGAGATTAATCCCATCAATTCAAAAAAAGACCACGTATTTCCCTGCTTTGTAATAAAATTTGTTTTTACTGGTAAAACATAAATACCTTTGGGTGTGAATACGACCACATGTGCTAACTCAGTTTTTTGCAAAAATCGCACATATCGAAAAGCTTCTTTAGCCACATGGCTCGATTCTATTCCTGAAAAAAACAATGCGTTTGCAGGATAATCAACAACCTTAAAAATATTCACATCACCAGATTGCATGACATTTTCAATAGGAGCCTCCTCTAAAGCAGATTTATTCTCCGGCAATTGTACGGCTTGCAAATGCAAATGATTTACCGTTGCCCCAGCAGCTAAACTATTAAACCCAATGCGAACACCTTTAATGCCAGCTGTCTTTACTAGATCCAAAGAAATCTCCATATCACTTTGCCTTATCAACTGAGGTAAACGTTTTTCTCTGTCAGGAACAATTAAGAAATGTCTTAAT
>JANNCL010000275.1:0-8938 GCA_031386565.1 Candidatus Omnitrophota bacterium | reverse complement strand
TATTTAAATATTTATTGAACAATAATTTCACCTTGAGCTGTATCAGGATTAAATTCTCCAAAATACGTATACTTGCCCGGCTTTAAAGGTCCTATAAACACCGTAATCTGATCTTTTCCTTTGACAATTTTTTCATCTAACAATAGATACATAACCTTATGGCACATATAGGTTTAAAAAATAATCAAAACAATTTTAAGTATTTCTACTTAAAATGATATAATTTTAAATATGTTCACCGATCTATTCATCTATTTTTTGATCATTATCCTAATATGCCGCGGCGCCTTGAGAGGGTTCTTAGCCTCACTGTTAGACCCGATATCTGTTGTCTTAGCCACTGCTGCAGCCTATTACTTACTTCAAAACACACACAGTATTCCGCTAGCTTTAGGCATTGGTCTGTTGGGCCCATTCTTCATCTATAATATTTTTAAAGGCCTCTTCATCACCGGCAACCCGCCTTCAATATCAAGCCGGATCATTGGCGCATTTATCACCTTGATCTGGGGACTTATTTTTTTATTACCCATGATCTACCTTCTGACCTTCTTGCCTCCAGTTCACCCTGTCATTAAAACTGCGCAAAAAGATATTAAAGCTTCCGTGATCATTGCCTCTTTGTCTAAAGAATTCGATGCACGATTATTTCCTAAGAAAGAAATACCGAAAAAATCAACTCCTATAAAAACAACTGCTCCAACAAATACAAGGTCACCGGTCATCAATGCGCCTAATGATACCCTTTCAAAAGAAGAATTTATCAAAGACCCGAATATTAACACCAGCAATCCGCATCATATTGATTCACTGGAAGAATTCTTAAGCGACCCGCGCATTGTTGATGTTAGATCCGACCCGCAAATAAAAACCGCCATTGAACAAAAGAACTATGCTGTTCTCATGAGCAATCCTAAGATCATGAAATTGATGCAAGACCCGGAATTCATCAAACGCATGATGCAAGAACTCAAAGTACGCCAAGAAGCCGGCGACATCCCCGCCACGCAATAAAAAACCCCCTTTTTTCAAAGGAGGTTTTTTATTCACAACATAAAAATCGCTGTAATTATTTTAAAACGATACGTGCATCGACCGCATATGAACCATTTTGATTGGTCAACAAAGGATTAATATCGATCTCCTTCACAAAAGGCGCCAGCTTCTGAACAGCGACAAGCGTCTTAATAATAGACGCCTTATCTGCCTTCATTCCCCGGAAACCTTCGAGGATCTTCTTCGCTTTGATATCCCCCATCATGCGTTCTGCTTCTGCCGCATCAAAAGGTGCTACACGGAAAGACACATCTTTCAACGCTTCCACAAAAACACCGCCTAAACCGAACATCACCGCCGGACCGAATTGAGGATCGGTCGTTAACCCCACAATGCATTCAATGCCGCTGACCATTTTAATCAGGTTAACACCTAACAAATTAGCCGTCGGTGCGGCAATTTTAATTTTGGTCATCATGGCATCATAGGCCTCGCGTAACTGTGCGCCATCGCGGATATTCAACACCACGCCGCCGACATCGGTTTTATGAACGATATCGACCGAAGCGATCTTCATCGCCAGCGGATAAAGGTTCTTTGTATCCGCCAAATGCACTGCTTCGTCGGCACTGCGGGCAAAACCCCATGGCGGGGTCGGCACTCCGCAAAGCTCCATCACCTGACGGGCTTCATGTTCCATCAGAATATCCCGGCCTTGTGCTTTGACGCCGTTTAAAATGGCGTACACTTCTTGCGGCGGCGGTTCGAACGCGGCAGTTGAAACAGCCCTGTTCTTGATGTCTCTCCAGGTATAAATGATCTTGAGCGCCGATACAGAAACGTCCACCAAACTAGACGCAGGGATATTATGCTTATTCAAATAGACCAGCGCATCACGCGTGCGCGAACCGCCGACCATGGACATGACTACCGGTTTATTACAGCCGGCTGCGGTAAATGTCTCATGCAGGGCTTTAGCGATCTCCATGGGATCAGTTACGGCTGTTTCACAATACAGCACGATCACGGCCTTCACCCGATCTTCTGCAAATGCGATCTTCATGGCCTGACGATAACCTTCCACCCCGGCACCGCCGGTAACATCGATAGGGTTCTTGGTACTACCGTAATCCGGCATGGTCTTACGGAACTTTTCTTCCAACCACTCTGGATCATCCAATATCTTAATACCGTGAGTTTCACATTCATCCGTCGTTGCGACACCAATACCGCCGCCATTAGTAATGATCACCGTATCGTCACCCGTCGGTAGAGGCTGTGATAAGGCCCTCGCCCAACTGAATGCTTCCGTGAACGTATTCGCACGTAAAATACCCAATTGCCTAAAAACCCCGTCATAGATCGCATCCGAGCCAGAAAGAGAACCAGTATGCGAAGCTGCGGCTTTTGCCCCTCGAGAAGAACGCCCTACTTTAAGGACCACCGTCGGCTTCTTGATCTTTGTTGTTAAGAATTTCAGACCATCCTTAATGCCTTCCATATAGATCAAAATGACCTTGATGTTGGGATCTTCATTAAAATAGGTGATCAAGTCCTGTTCATCAATGTCCGCTTTATTCCCGACATTGACCAAAGCACCCAACCCTAATTTTTTCATGACCGTCCAGCCCATCAACCCAATGCCTAAGGCACCGCTTTGAGTGATAAAAGCAATATGTCCTGGGTATAGTTCCGGCGGTCCAAAACTGGCATTTAATTTAGAAGGCACATAGGCCAGCCCGAAAATATTCGGTCCAAGCAAGGCGATATTATGATCATCCGCGATCTTGCGTAATTGCTGTTCTTCTGCAATTTTACCAACTTCGCCAAAACCTGAGGTGATGATCGCTACCGCTTTAGCCCCGCATTGAGCACATTCTTCCATCGCTTTGATGACCAATGGCGCCGGGATCGCAATGATCACCAGGTCAACACCCGGAGCTATCACTTTAAGATTTGGATACGCCTTTCGTCCCAGCACTTCGGGAGCGGTTGGATTGATCGGGATCAATTCGCCTTCATAGCCACCCGCGATAATATTCTTAAAGATCTGATGACCGATCTTTTTATCGTCTAGGGAAGCTCCCACGACAGCGATACGTTTTGGTTTAAAAATACAATTAATGTCCTTCATGATACTCTCCTGTTCTAGTTGCGAACTAATCATTTTGTCCAACCTTCCAAATATCTTTGGCGTACTCCCGAATGGTGCGGTCGCTGGAAAAGAAACCGCTGCGCGCGACATTGATGATGGATTTCTGGACCCATAAATTCCTATCAAGATAAGTTCTTGATACGTGGTCCTGCATATGACAATAACTTTCAAAATCCGCGCACACCAGATAAGGGTCATACTCCGTCAATGCGTGCACTATCGGCGCAAAAAGTTCCGGGCTATGAGGACTAAAGAACCCGCCCTGTATTAACCAGAATATCTCTTTTAAGACAGGCGATCGTTCAATGTAAGACTTTGGATGATATCCGCTTTGTTTTAAAGACGCAACCTCATGCGCCCTTAAGCCAAAGATAAAGATATTATCTTCGCCTGCTTTTTGTGCCATTTCAATATTAGCACCGTCGTAGGTGCCAATGGTCAAGGCTCCGTTTAACATGAATTTCATATTACCCGTACCGGACGCTTCGGTAGAAGCCGTTGATATCTGTTCGGAAAGATCACTGGCCGGGAATATTTTTTCGGCTAACGACACCCGATAATTCTCCAAGAATACCACCCTTATCTTATCTTTCACGCTCTTGTCATGATTAATGATGTCAGCAATGCTATTGATGAATTTGATCGTTAACTTTGCCATATGATACGACGGTGCCGCTTTCCCTCCGACTAAAAAGGACCGGGGATAAATGAACTTCGACGGATCATTCTTAATGCGCAGGTATTGGGAAATAATATACAAGGCAAAAAGGATCTGTCGTTTGTATTCATGGATACGCTTGATCTGCACATCAAAGATCGAATTCGGATCTAGGCCTACGTTCATGGTCGACTGCACATAACGGACCAAAGCATCTTTATTTTGCTGTTTCACGTCATGCCATTTCTTACGAAAATCCTTATCCCCGCTTAATTTCTCGATCTGTTGAAGCTGATTCAGATCTTTTACCCATTCATCACCGATGGTATTGATTAACAGCGTTGATAAACGCGGATTGGCTTTTAACAGCCAGCGGCGCTGGGTGATGCCGTTGGTCTTGTTATTGAATTTCTCGGGCATTAACATGTAAAAATCACTGAATAACTTTTCTTTCAGCAGATCCGAATGCAGCTGCGAGACACCATTGACCGAGAAACTCCCCACGATCGCCAGATAGGCCATGCGGATCTTTTTGGTAGATCCCTCTTCTATAATAGAGATCCTCTGTAATAATTGATCATCCCCCAGGTGCTGCTGTGCAACGTGACGTAAGAACCGCGCGTTGATCTCATAAATGATCTGGGTATGGCGCGGTAACAGTTTTTCAAAAAGATCCATCGACCAGCATTCCAAGGCTTCCGGCATCAACGTATGATTGGTATAAGCGAACACCTGAGTGGTGATCTCCCAGGCCTCATCCCACTCCATGCCCTGCTCATCCATCAACAGGCGCATTAACTCCACGATCGCGAGCGTCGGATGGGTATCGTTCAATTGGATGACCACCTTGCTCGGCAGGTCATGCAGGTTGGCGTTTTCCACTTTGAACCGTCTTAAAATATCTGCAACGGCAGCGGCAGTGAAAAAATATTCCTGCTTCAGCCGCAATTCCCTGCCTTTAAGAATATCGTCGGCCGGATACAATACTTTAGAAATGTTCTCCGAAAGTATTTTGCTGTAGACTGCCTGATCATAATCACCGGACTTGAAATAATCGAAATCGAATTCCTGCGAACTGCGCGCGGACCACAAGCGCAATGTATTAACAACATCATTCTTATAACCGGTGATCGGGATATCATACGGCACCGCCATGACATCCTGAGTATTCGTCCAGCGGACCTTCAGGTTCCCGTCTGCCTGTTCGTCCATCTGCACCCGGCCGTAGAAAGAAACCTTAACCGTATTCTCCGGACGTGCAAATTCCCATGGATTTCCTAAACGCAGCCATTCGTCCGGCAATTCGATCTGAAAACCATCTTTGATCTTTTGATTGAATATCCCGTAATCATAGCGTATGCCATAACCATGGGCAGGAATTCCTAATGTGGCCATCGAATCCAAGAAACACGCAGCCAAACGCCCTAAACCGCCGTTGCCTAAGCCGGCATCGAGCTCCTGCTCCCGAACAGCCTCCATGTCCAAACCTAATTCATCCAAGAAATCAGCAGACTCTTTTTCCACACCCAAATTATAAATATTATTCCCCAAAAGCCGGCCGATCAGGAACTCCATGGATAAATAATAAACCCGGCGGGCATTTTCTTTATGATAGTTCTGCTGTGTCTTGATCCAACGCTCAACGATGCGTTCGCGTACCGCCAGGGAGAGCGCCAGATAATTATCATACATGGTAGCGGTATATTGATCTTTTGAGAGAGTGTATTGACGATTGACTTGAAAGGATTCTTTGAGGGCATCTTTGGTCATGGCCTTATTTAAAAAAGACCAACCAGACCGGGGTTCAGATTTAGACGGCATATCCGCTCCTCCTGGAGGGCGCCACGCGTTGGGGCGCTGTACAGCTTTATAAAGGAAATATTTATTTTATGCTTAATTCCGGAGGTCTACAACTTATTTTTATAAAATCACAGATCATAGGGCGCACAACTAACCTGTGCATCGCCTTTTATTTTGTCCACCCAAACCTGACACCCCAGATTATTCCCGCTCTTATCATACTTCGGAGAAAATCTTATCGACCAATGTTCCTGGAATTTCTGATAATAGCCCTTAATATTTTCCTTCATCCATTTATTCTCAGGATAGTCCCAATCGATATGCTGCACCTGCGGCTGATCAAAATAGACTTTCTTATAAACATCCCCGGGGGACTGTAACAGTTTATTTTTGGCTATATTCTTTGCTTCTTGTTCACTAATAGAGGCAAACTGCCCCGGATTAGTATGTTTTTTGTCCATAATTCTCGAGGCGGCACAGCCAGAACACAACATCATTAATATCAAAAACCTAAACATCCTTTATCCCTTCTTTCATTATTTCGCAAGGGCTTATTACACTCCCCCGGTCACATACCGCTCAAGCTGAGTGATTGAGAATTTCTGGTCTTCAATGATCTTGATCACTACATCACCGATGCTGATCAAACCGACCAATTCATCATTTTCGATGACCGGAAGATGGCGTATACGTTTGGTGGTCATTAAGGACATGCATTCTTCCGTGGTCTGTTCGGGACTGACAAAAAGAATACGGGTGGTCATCATATCTTGCACCAGCACATGCTCCGGGTTAACACTACCCCTGGCACAATGTCGCGCAAAATCCCTTTCAGAAAATATCCCCGCGATCCTTTTCCCGTCCAACACCAAGACAGCACCAACATTTTTCTCAGCCATCAGTTTCAGTGTTGCATCCACCGTTGTCTGAGGACCTACCGACCATGACGCACTGCCTTTAACGTTGAGGATCTCGCGCACATTTGACATTAATGACCTCCTTCATAGGGAATTATTTAGTAGTGCTTGATTCATTGTATATCCATAAAATGATTTAAAGCAAATAAAATAGGATAAGTTAAAGGTCGCATGTGGCCATACCAATTCCCATTTTCACATCAGGAAAATGCGCTATTGAACCATTTCCAGAAAACCATAACATCAATTTTTTACCATGTAGCAACACCGCTGGGGAAGATAAATTCACATCACCCCAAGGTGAAAAATTAACACGGTCGAATATAGCCCCCTTATCCTGAACCCAACCTGAAATACCATTTATTGAATAGGCATGATGGATCTTCACTCCTTCAAACGGAACATCAGTAACGACATTAAAGAATAAATGCACTTGATCATTCAAGATCACCGCATTGGGGGCCGAATAACCTTTCCAATTGGATTTCCTGCAATATTGCACTTGATCCGGATTCAAAACCTTTTGAGGAACTGACCACTTTTTACCATCTTCAGAAGTTACAAGCCCTATGGTTTGAAGCGTGGCCCCAACAGAAGGATCAGCCCCTAAAGCGGTAAAATACAGAAATATTTTATCTTTGAAAACAACCGGTGCGGGTTCAGCAACGATCCATTGTCTAAAATCAAGCGTTGGAACAACTGAATTAGGAGCCGTGGGACCAAAAAAAGTCTTTTGCCTGCTCCAGGTTATTCCATCAGAAGAAGTCGCATACATTATCCTATAGGAAACAGCATCGGTCTGGGAAAGCGGATATGCTGTATAAAAAAGATAGTAAAGGCCTTTAAAAAAGACCACTGCCGGGGTCTCCACTGCCTTGCGATCCCAAGCACCTCGCATATTCGATCTGGATAAAACCGGCTGCTTCGGAAATATCGCCCAGTGAATACCATCATCCGATACCAATCGGTAGATCTTTATATCTTGATCAAAATTCTTATCCGAAGAGGCGTACATCACAAACTGACTTCTCACCTTGATCACATGCGGATCATTCCAGGTAGCCCCTCGAAATAGCGCATCCTTAGACAAAATTGGATTACTAACAACCATTTTGAAACACTCGGGTTGTAATTTTGTAAGGTCGTTAAAAGATCCTTCCGCAGCAGCAATCCCTTTTGAAAACACAATAAATATCAAGAGTATAAAAATTATTTTATTCATCAAGCTTTATGAATTCTATTTCTTTTTTTCCAACAGAAATAGCTCAGTATTCCTAAGGCAAGATATACAAAAATACCAAAATAAAGAAAAGGTGTTAACGATCCCGCTCCAGGCATCAGAACCGAATTCCCCGGGTCCTTAGGATCATACCAAAAATTGGCCCATTCCCCCTTCTTAAACGTAAAACGATGCGGCTTAACCCTTTTGTTCCTAAAAAAGACATCAACAACACCGTTCTTGAGAGAAACTTGATCATAAAAAGCATTCCAAACAGGCGTTTGACGTTTAACAGCATATGTCCTTCCATCTATTTGGTAAACGCAGCTGCTGTCAAGATTATCTTCCCGATATGATAATTCTTCCATCATGCATTGCCCTTTATTCCAATGCTTTACTTCTTCCTCAGCAAAATATGCTTGCCGCTCAAGTGCAATAGGAACAGCCCCTACGCCTAGAAAACAAGCGAGAGAAAGAATAGATAGAAAAAGCTTTTTAAGAAAGTTCATGACTTTTCTATGGAACCATTACCCCGCCCGTTGAGATGGTATATGCAGTTGATCCGCTGTTGGAACTGGATGGTGTGGCGATAATTTTATATCCATCCCCCTTGAATTCACAGGCATACTTATAGCCTGATATGACCTGGTCACAATAGTTATTATTTAAATATGGGGGTGTAGCACTTGTTAGATCTGTAGACGATTTAGGATAATTACCATTATTAGCTGTGGCGTATGTTTCAGACGCTGTTGAAATAGATCGCAACGTGGCTTTCGCTAAGGCTTCATTGGCATTAAACCTAGCTTTGGTAAGTTCCTGTGTTGTACTGACCATTGATTTGGTCACATCTTTGGAATAACTGCTTGCAATTTTCGATACCAATTCCTTCATGCTGTTAATATCCAAATTTAGATTCACCTCTTTGACCAAGTTCAAATCGTTTGGCACCGTTTCTGAAAACATTGGGCACCTTTTGGGCACTATAGAATTCCAAGATTATTTCCACTCTTCCCCTTCAGCACACTTTATACCAACCACCAAACCATCATTATCCACCTTTGCTTCAATATTCTCGGATTCTAAGAAAGCCGTCTTAAACATCAACAGTTTTCCCTCTTTCTTATTATGACTAGCAATCGGTGTTCCAAGATAATTAATTAACTCACTATCTTTTAATCCTTTTTGTAAAG
>JANNCL010000260.1:0-6418 GCA_031386565.1 Candidatus Omnitrophota bacterium | reverse complement strand
CGCCATAAGGAGGCTCGCAAGATGTCTCCCTACAGAAATATAAGTTAAGTTTATCAAAAATCTCCTCACAGGTGTAGTGGTGAGGATAATACCAGGAGGTTTTATGGAAGGGCATCATCACGTTGAACCACACGATACATTCGGGCGCAATGTTGGTATTTTGGTGGCGATCATTGCGTTGATCTTAAGCGCGTTCACCATCCTGGCGCATCGGGCGCATACGGACACCATCATTTGCGCGAATAAAGCAACGAATACATGGGGGCATTATCAGGCCAAACGCATCCGCGCGTATCAGGCGGAAATGAACGGCGATCTCATTAGTTTGTTAGGCAGCAGTAATCCTGCCAGTGTTGCGGTTCTGGAAGACTTGAATAAGCAAAATAAGAAGTATGAGGGTGATCTGGAAAAGATCAAAGAAGAAGCCGAGGCGCAGGAACATCAAGAGAGCAAGGAGCATGGCCAGGCAACATTGTTCGATCTGGCGGAGGGCTTGCTTGAGTTGGCCATGATATTATCGTCGCTGTATTTCATTGCACATAAAAGGTTCTTCCCGCTTTTAGGCGCGGTCATGGGTTTAGCCGGATTGTCAGTCGGTATCTTAGGATTGCTCGCTAAATAAATACCGTGCATTGTTTCAAAACTTGACAAATCCTTTTTATTTGTTATACTTTTAGCAGACAAGCAAGGTGAGTGCTAAAACATATGGTGAGTAAAAATTCGGAAATAGAGGCGCGCAAAGACAGGATCCTTTCGATCGTGATCGGGCAGTACATTAAGACGACAGCTCCGGTCGGGTCGCAGGTGATCACGGACAAGTATCGTTTGGATCTTTCTCCGGCGACGGTGCGTAATATTCTGGCCGAATTGGAGGAAGAGGGGTATTTAACCCATCCGCATACTTCGGCGGGGCGTGTTCCCACCGCGCAAGGGTACCGCTATTATGTCGACCATTTGATGCGTGAGATCGAGCTATTAGAAGAAGAGAAGCATCACATCGAGCATGAATGTCGGCAATACCGTCATAAGTTAGAGCAATTGATCGAGAAGACGTCGCAGGCCTTGTCCGATCTTACCCATTATACGGCGATCGTTTCGATCGACGGGTGGGAGAGTAAGCTGATCTTGAAGGGCACGAATTATGTGGTGGGTTATCCGCAAGAAGTGGATATCTTAAAGATACAGGCGATCTTGCGTATCCTTGAGGAAAAAGAGAAATTATTGGCGCTGATCAACCGTGATCTGGATAAGCGCATTGAAATTTATATTGGGCATGAAATAGCGCTCAAAGAAATGGAAAATTGTTCATTGGCTGTAAGCCGTTTTGAAAAAGACGGTGTTAGCGGTCGCATCGCGGTGTTAGGCCCCACGCGCATGCAGTATGACCGCGTGGTATCTGCCCTTGAGTATATTTCTGATCTGTTAAGCGAATAAAATAAGAGAAAGTTCAGGTTATGGAAGAACCTATTTCAGAACCACAGGAAGAAATTTTGTCAGCAGAGCCGGTCGTAAGCGAAAGCGAATCGCTGAAAGTGGCTCTTTCCGTCGAGCATGAGAAATACGTACGCTTAATGGCCGAGTTTGATAATATGCGCAAGCGCCAGGAGCGGGAACGCATGGAGCTGATCAAGTATGCCCATGAAGAAGTTATCGTGGAGAGTTTAAAGATCTATGATGATCTGGAGCGATCTCTGGCGGCTTTTAAAGCCAAAGAAGGTACCGATGCGAATTTGATCAAAGGCTTACAAATGGTCTATGATAGTTTGCGTGACCTGATGCATAAATACGATGTGAAGCCGATCGAGGTTATCGGCAAGATCTTTGATCCTAATGCCCATGAGGCATTAATGATCGTAGAGGGAAGTGAGCATCCGGATAATACGGTGATCGAGGAATTTCAAAAAGGGTATACCTTGGCGGGGCGGGTCGTGCGCACGGCTAAGGTTAAAGTACAAAAGAATAATAGTAGTTGATAAATGTTTCCCCTCCCCTTTGTGGGAGGGGCTAGGGGAGGGGTAATCGTGATAATTTACCCCCCTCCCTAACCCTCCCCACGAGGGGGAGGAAATAAGAAATTAGAGATTTATAAATAGAATAACCAGGAGGCATGTATGGCAAGAGTAATCGGTATCGATCTTGGAACATCAAATTCAGCAGCAGCGGTCATGGAAGGCGGCCGTCCGGTCATCATCCCATCTGCCGAAGGCGCGGGGGTAGCATCGGGCAAGGCATTTCCGTCATTCGTGGCTTTCACTAAGGACGGGCAATTGCTCGTCGGTGAACCGGCCCGCCGTCAGGCGCCGGTCAACTCCGAAGGCACGGTCTACGCGGCAAAACGCAAGATGGGAACGGATCATAAGTTCAGCGTGTTCGGTAAGCAATATACCGCCCAGCAGATCTCGGCGTTCATTTTGCAAAAGATCAAGTCCGACGCGGAGAAGTTCTTAGGGGATAAAGTGGAAGATGTTGTTATCACGGTCCCGGCGTATTTTAATGATAATCAGCGTCAAGCCACTAAAGATGCGGGCGAGATCGCGGGTTTGAAAGTGTTGCGTATCATCAATGAACCGACGGCGGCATGCTTGGCGTATGGTTTGGATAAAGCCGGCAAAGAGCAGAAGATCATGGTTTTCGATCTTGGCGGCGGGACGCTGGACGTTACTATTCTAGAAATGGGCTGGGATGAAGCCAGCAAAGCAGCGACATTTGAAGTTCTATCCACTTCCGGCGATAATCAGTTGGGCGGTACGGACATGGACAATGCGCTCATTAATTACATCACCGAAGAATTCAAAAAAGAATCCGGTGTCGACCTGCGCAATGACAAGATGTCGTTCCAGCGTTTGCGTGAAGCGGCGGAAAAAGCTAAGGTGGAATTATCAAGCACTATAGCCACCGAAGTGAATTTGCCCTACATTACTGCCGATGCTACGGGTCCTAAGCATTTGAACATCAAGATCGAACGTTCTAAGTTAGAAAGTTTGATTGCACCATTGATCGACCGTTGCCGCGGGCCCGTACGTCAGGCGATCAAAGATGCGTCTGCTAAATTAGGCGGCGATGTCAAGGTTGACCGCGTTGTTTTAGTCGGCGGTCCGACCCGTATGCCGATCGTTCAGTCATTCTTGGAGACGGAAGTCGGGCAAAAGATCGAACGCGGCATTGACCCTATGGAATGTGTCGCTTTAGGCGCGGCCGTACAAGGCGCCATTATTACCGGCGACGCGAAAGATGTATTATTGCTAGATGTTACCCCATTGTCTTTGGGTATCGAGACCATGGGAGGTGTGTTCACGAAGCTGATCGAACGCAATACCACGATCCCTTCAAAGAAGAGCCAGGTATTCTCGACCGCGGAAGAAAATCAGACTGCGGTAACCATTCGCGTTCTGCAGGGTGAACGCCAGATGGCAAATGATAATACTGAGCTTGGCCGTTTCGATCTAGTTGGCATTCCGCCGGCTCCGCGCGGTGTTCCGCAAGTGGAAGTTACCTTTGACATTGATGCCAACGGCATTGTGCATGTTGGGGCCAAAGACAAAGCCACGGGCAAAGAGCAAAAGATCCAGATCACTGCAAAGACCAAATTGTCCGATGCTGAGATAGAGAAAATGGTGAAGGAAGCAGAGAAATTCGCGTCCGAAGACACCAAACGCAAGGAAGAAGCCGAATTGTTAAACCAGGCTAATACCATGGTTTACACGACGGAGAAGTCTTTGAAAGATTACGGCGATAAAGTAAGCGCTGCTGATAAAGAAGCCGCTGAAAAGGAATTAGGCGTGCTTAAGGCATCCATTACCGAGAAGAACCATGAGCATATCAAGGCGGCCATGGAAAGCTTACAAAAAGTCAGCCATAAATTGGCCGAAGAAGCATATAAGGCCTCTGCCGCGCAAAGTAATCCTGGAGCGGGAGCAGGTCCAGAGGCAGGCGCCGGCGGTCCCGAAGGCTCGCAAGGCAATTCACAGGAGCAGGGTCCTGAAGGCGGTAAAAAGGATGATGTGATCGATGCGGATTTCAAGGCATCGTCGGATAAATAATGCTTATTGCATAAAAAGCATGTTGAATATGTTCTTAACCGGCTCCAAGTTGTCTTTTTCCGTCGATCTTTTCTAGATTTCCAGAAACACAACGTTCCGATAAAAACATCGGAACTGTGTTTCTGAATCGGCGATGTAGATCGACGGGACAACAGTCGCCTATTAAGAACATATTCAACATGCTTTAACCAGTAAAGGCAAATGCATGTCGAAAAAAGATTATTATGAGATCCTAGGGGTTGAGAAGTCTGCGGCGATGGCGGATATTAAAAAGGCGTACCGGTCATTGGCGCTTAAATATCATCCGGATCGTGTGGCCGAAGGCGAGAAGAAAGTCGCGGAAGAGAAGTTCAAAGAAATATCAGAAGCGTATGGTGTTCTCTCCGACCCTAAAAAGAAAGAAACCTATGATCAATTCGGTCATCAGGGTATTGATCAGAATTACACATCGGAAGATATTTACCGCGGGGCGGATTTCTCCAGTGTTTTCGGCGATGCGGGCTTGGGCGACATTTTAGGCCGCATGTTTGGCGAGCAATTCGGCGGCGGTGCTTCTTCCGGCGGTGGACGAGCACGCGGGCGGGATATTCAGTATGAAACTGAGATCAGTTTAGAAGAAGCGTATGCGGGTGTTAAAAAGGAGATCCATTTTCCGCGTTTAGACCATTGTAAGAAATGCGACGGCACCGGTGCCAAGGATGGGAAGGCCTTAAAGTCCTGTTCACAATGCCGTGGGCAGGGGCAGGTTGTCATGTCTGCCGGGGGTTTCCGTATGGCTCAAACTTGTCCGCATTGCAGAGGTACGGGCAAGATGATCACGGAAAAATGTCCGGATTGTTTAGGCCAGGGTTTGGTGCGGGTGAATCGCACGGTGGAAGTTAAAATTCCACCCGGTGTGGACAATGATTCTCAATTACGTGTCCGCGGCGAAGGGGAAGCGGGTAATGCCGGCAGCGGCGATCTGTATTTATTCATTCGCGTTAAAGAACACGCGCGTTTCTCCCGCCGCAATAATGATCTGACAACGGATTTGAATGTGCCTTTTTATAAGGCAGCATTAGGCGGCGAGGTCACCATTGATAGTTTAAAAGAACAAGTACTGATGAAAGTTCCGGCCGGCACACAAAGCGGCAAGGTATTTCGTTTGCGCGGCCATGGCATGCCGGATGTACATCAGCAAGATCTGGGCGACTTGTATGTACGGGTGATGTTAGGCGTTCCGGAGCATTTAAGTTCCCGTCAAAAAGAGTTGATGGAAGAATTTGCCTTAGAAGACGGCCAGACGGCTGGAAAGACGTTCAAAGAACGGATCAAAAAAGCTTTTAAGTAATAATTTCCCCTCCCCTTGTGGGAGGGGCTAGGGGAGGGGTACACGGATGCCTACATATAATTACGAATGTTCTGCTTGCGGGCATGCTTTTGAAGAATTACAGACCATGACCGATGCCAAATTGACCAAATGCCCCAAATGCGGCAAGAAAAAGCTGGACCGCCTGATCGGCAGCGGTGCCGGGATGATCTTCAAAGGCACTGGTTTTTATCAAACCGATTACAAGAATAAGCCCGCTCCTGCGGAAAAACCTGCTGCTAAACCGGCAGCGGCCCCAGCCGGCGGTTGCGGCGGCGGCTGTGCCTGCCATTAAGTTTAGAACTGTCCTGTTTCCTGTGGAATCTTGACAATATACGTACGTAATGTTATAATACACGTACGTATTTCGTTAAAGAGGAGGATAGTATGGTACTAACGGCCACTCAATTTCGCAGTAATATCTATCAGATCTTAGATAAGGTTCTCCTGACGGGAGAAAGTGTGAGTATTACCCGGCATGGGAAGCTGATCAAAATTGTTCCGCCTGTGGAAAAATCTAAATTGGATCGTGTGAAAAAGACAATGACTTGTCTTTGTGATCCCGAAACGATCGTTCATATGGATTGGTCTAAATATTGGAAACCAACGTTATGACTGGTAAGACGGTTTATTTAGATACGCATGTCATAATTTGGTTAGCTTCAAAAGATTTTAAGAAATTTCCGGAAAGTGTATTGGAAAGGATAAATAATTCTAAGTTATTTATTTCTCCAATTGTGCTTTTAGAAATGCAATATTTACTGGAAGTAAAGAATTTAGATGGGAGTATTCACAAAGCTGTGGAGAATTTAAAAGAATCCTTGTTATTAGAAGTTTGTCCAGAACCATTCGAGATAGTTATTAAAGAGTCTTTGTCGTTAACATGGACCCGTGATCCTTTTGATCGCATCATCGTAGCCCAATCAGCCCTTACCCAAGCCCCTCTATTGACCAAAGACCGCAATATCCATAAGCACTATTCCAAAGCAATCTGGGACTAGCCGACTGGCACCATATCTATATATATGGT
>JANNCL010000230.1:0-2829 GCA_031386565.1 Candidatus Omnitrophota bacterium | reverse complement strand
ATAATGAGAATCCGCTGCATATTGAGATCTGGAAATACCCGTTACTCAATGAAGTTGGCACGGCCATGTGGCTTTTAGCTGCTAGTTATTATGAGCTTGGTGATATACAGAAAACAAAATTCTGGTTAAAACGGATCATTTTAGAAGTTCCTCACCATCAGATAGCGGATGTTGTGAATAATCCTGACACGGGAAAAAGAGATCTTATTGATGGATATTGGAATGCGGTTATTTCCTGGGTTTACAATCCAGCCCAATCCCGTAGGGACGCTCAAATGGGAAAGTTGGTAAAGGAGTTGGGATTTAAAGTAAATGCGCCCGATTCTATCGTGATCGAGTCAGCCAGTCTTTCAAGCAGTATGCATCGCTACCAAAACAGTTGCGGATTAGCCTCCGAAGCATGCTGAAACTTACCTAAAAAACGTACTTCACGGGAAATAGTGAACCCAAATTGGTCTTGAACAAGATTGATCATTTTTAAATGAAGATCATAAATATCCTCTGCGGTGCAATTATGTCCTTTGATGATGATATTGGCATGTTTGTCAAAAATATAAGCACCACCAACACGCAGTTCTTTCCCGCCGGCTTGTTCTAAGAACCAGCCCGCAGCTTGTCTTTTTTCTGCTTTTGAGGTGGGTTCAATATTTCGAAAGAAACTGCCCGCACAGGGCTGTTCTGTTAAGTTAGGATGTTTTTGGGCGCGTTCTTTAAGTATGTCCATCCGTTCTAAAGTCAATATTGTCTGATCACCAGGGGTTAAAGCAAAGGTTACCTGAGCGATGATTTCTTGAGTTGCTTTAATTTTGGAATTACGATAGGAAAACTCAAAATAGTCCGCTTGGACTTCTTTTAGATTTCCTTTAAGGTCTATGATCAGAGCAGATTTTAAAACATCACCAACTTGTTTGCCCCACGCTCCGGCATTGCCAACCACAGCACCGCCAACTGTACCTGGTATACCTGAGGTAAACACTAATCCGGCTAAACCTTCCTCTACGCTAAATAAGGCAGCGCTGTCTAAATATGTAGATGCAGCAATAACAAGATCATTATCACGGCGCTCTATTAAAGGTGTTTCACTGACATATCGGATCACAACGGCATCAATGCCGCTATCAGAAACAACCACATTTGAACCTCCTCCCAATAGGATAAAAGGGGTGTTCTTCTTATGAAGCTCTGTGATCGTTTTTTGCAATGCTTCTAATGTGGTGCATTCAATAAGGTATTGGCAAGGGCCGCCCAATTTAAACGTCGTAAAATCAGATAAGCGGGCATTGGCAAAGACGGCGGTATTGGTGGTATTAGCGATCGGCATAGCCGTTATCATTGAGATATTTATTAAAGGAGGACATGCCATTATTGACAGATAGGGCGTGAATTCCCTGAGATTGTAATATCTCTGCAAGATAATGGCTCCGTCCGCCTTTCGCACATACGAGCAGGTAGGAATTATCTTTTTGGAAATAATGCATTTTTTCCTGTATTTGAGATAAAGGGATGAAATCAATGTTTTTTGTAGCCGGGGGAAAATCAGTGCATTCGTCGGGTTCACGAATATCAACGGATTTAAATGTTTTGAATTGGTCAGGGCTTAAAGTATGAATGTTTAGGTCAATGGACATATTGGTCCTCCAAAATTGGTGTTTCAGCGCCATATATCCATTGAGAGGAGCCATCTGTAAAGTATTCTTTTTTCCAGATGATAAGGCGTTTTTTAATGTTCTCGATGATGTATTGGCAGGCATTAAAGCTGTCCATGCGGTGCACAGACCAAACTCCGATCCAAACGGCTGATTCTCCCGTCATGACGCGGTTGATGCGCTGTACGCATGCGGCGCGCTGGATAGGATAGAGGGCAATTGATTCTTGGATGATCTTTTCACCTTCATTCATACAGGCGACTTTGTCAGCCACATATAATAGGGAGCGTACTTCTTTATTAAGTTTCCTATCCGCCCTGACGATCCCTTCAAAGGAAACAAGAGCGCCGTAGGCGGGGTTCTTAAAATTGTCTTTGATCTTCTCGATCTTGATCTGTTCTTCTTGGAGTCTGAACATTATTTTCCTTTAAAAAATAATTTTAACGATTCCGGTAATGATCTTGCACTGGCAGCTTAAACGGTGGTTCCGGTCTTGGGCCAGTTCTGATTCTTCTTGATTAAGTTCATTCAAATTTTCTGATCCCTCGATCACCTCGATCTGGCAGGTGCCGCAAACACCGGAATTGCATGAGAAGGGGATGCCGGCATTCTCACAGACTTCCGCGATCGCGGTGCCGTCAGGGACTTCATATTCTGTTTGAGCAATAAATAATTTGGCCATATTATTCTTGAAAGTGTAGTATCGGAAAAACAATATTCTTTTCCGGGTTGTCAAATTCATGTACTTGGGCAAAGGGATATTCTGAGAGTATTTGATCGATGATCTCATCCACTAAATATCTTGGCACAGAAGCCCCAGAACTTAAACCGACTTTTGTTTTACCTTTTAAAAAATCCAGATTTAACTGTTTTGCATTATCAATAATGTGGCTCTCTACGCCGCATTGCTCGCCTGTTTCACGCAAACGATTGCTATTGGAAGAATGGGGTGATCCGCAGATGATGATCGCATCACAGAAAGTGGCCAATTCTTTGACGGCGTCCTGGCGGTTCTGAGTGGCGTAACAAATATCGGAACGTAATGGTCCTGTTAGTTTAGGGAACTTAAGCCTAAGTTTATTAATGATGCTTTTAGTCTCATCAACGGATAAAGTTGTTTGCGTGATATAAGCAACACTTTTATTAGGGGCGATGTTTAATGCATCCACGTCGTTTTCATTTT
>JANNCL010000221.1:0-18586 GCA_031386565.1 Candidatus Omnitrophota bacterium | reverse complement strand
GGTAACTTTGGTTCGATCGACGGCGATGCGGCCGCTGCCATGCGTTATACGGAAGCGCGCATGGCCTCGGTGTCCGAGGAAATGCTCAATGACATTGACAAGCAAACGGTTGATTTCTCCCCCAATTTCGACGGGTCGCTGGAAGAGCCGGATATTTTACCGGGCATGATCCCCAACCTGTTAGTCAATGGGTCAACGGGTATCGCGGTCGGGATGGCAACGAATATGGCGCCGCACAACTTAGGTGAGATCGTTGATGGCATTGTGGTCTTGCTGGATAATCCGGAATCAACCATCAAAGATCTCATGAAACATGTGAAGGGACCGGACTTTCCAACGGCGGGCATTATATGTGGCAGAGAAGGCATTGCCGATGCTTATAATACGGGCCGCGGCAAGATCATCATCCGCGCCAAAGCATCGGTCGAACAGCAAAAGAGCAATAAGGAGGCGATCATCATCAATGAATTGCCTTATCAGGTCAACAAGGCGAACCTGATCCTGGCCATTGCTGATCAAGTTCAGAATAAACAGATCGACGGCATCACGGACATCCGCGATGAAAGCGATAAGGACGGTATCCGCGTGGTCATCGAACTGCGCCGGGAGGTCGATCCCAACATCGTGCTGAACTATCTGTATAAACACACCCAGATGGAAGTGACTTTTGGGATCATTAATCTGGCGCTGGTCAATAAAAGCCCCAAGGTACTCAATTTGAAACAATTGATGGGTCATTATATCGGGCATCGTCGTGTCGTTATCCGACGGAGAACGCAGTTCGATCTGGATAAAGCTTTGCGCCGTGCGCATATTTTAGAGGGCTTTAAGATCGCCTTCAAATTCTTGGATGAGATCATCAAGACCATCCGCGCTTCTAAGACCACCGCGGAGGCCAAAGAAGCACTTATCAAGAAATTCGAGCTTTCCGATGTGCAAGCCCAGGCGATCCTGGAAATGCAGTTACAGCGGTTGGCGGCATTGGAACGCGATAAGATCGAAGCTGAATATCAGCAATTACTGAAGGACATTGATAATTATCGCGCGATCCTTTCTTCTGATCGGCGCGTGGATGCGATCATTAAGGAAGAATTATTGATGATCAAGAAAAAATATGCCGATGAACGCCGTACCGAGATCGCGGGAAGGGCCGAAGATATCGAGATCGAGGACTTGATCGCGGACGAGGACATGGCGATCACGATCAGCAACAAAGGGTACATTAAGCGTCTTAGCGTTGACGGTTATCGATCTCAGCGGCGCGGGGGCAAGGGCGTGACGGCCATGACCACCGGCGATGAAGATTTCGTGGAGCGCATGTTCGTTGCTTCCTCCAAAGATTTTCTGCTTATTTTTTCGAACACGGGGACGGTGCGCTGGCTGAAAGTCTATGAGATACCTTCTGCGTCACGCACGGCAAAAGGCAAAGCCATTGTCAATTTACTGTCGTTCAAGCCGGAAGAAGAGATCAGCGCCATCGTGGCCGTGAAAGAATTCCGCGATGATCAATACCTGGTTTTCGCGACCAAGCTTGGTTTGGTCAAAAAGACCATGCTTTCCGCTTTCGGTAATCCGCGTAAAGGCGGTATCGTCGGTATCGGTCTGGAAAAAGGCGATGAATTGATCGGTGTGGGCTTAAGCAACGGCAAAGAAGATGTTTTGCTCGCGACTCATCAGGGGATTGCGTTGCGCTTCCCTGAGAAACAATTACGCGACATGGGCCGTTCCGCCAGAGGCGTGCACGGGATCAATCTGGATAAAGGCGATTATGTGGTCGGCATGCTGGTATTCGCGCCCGATGTGGATAAGACCGGAGCGAAATTATTAACGGTATGTGAATTGGGCTATGCCAAGCGTTCCGATTTTTCCGATTACCGCACGCAGGCGCGCGCGGGCCGGGGCATTATCAATGTTAAGCTGACAGACAAGAACGGGCCGGTGGTCGGGGTATTGACAACCAATGATGATGATGAGATCATGGCCGTGACTAAGCTCGGCATGGTGGTGCGTTCATCTCCTTCTGAGATCCGCGAGACTGGCCGCAGTGCCGTTGGCGTTCGATTGATCGCGCTGCAAAAGGGCGATTCGGTCATGGCGATCGCGCATGTGGTCGGGAAGGAAGAGGAAGAGGTTTAGGGCGCAAAATTTTTGCGCTTGACGAAAAGGGCTATTTGCCTATAATAGGCAATTCCTGCTTTGAATTTTGTTGACCCCATCGTCTAGCCTGGTCAGGACACAAGCTTTTCAAGCTTGCAGCGCGGGTTCAAATCCCGCTGGGGTCGCTTTCTTTTTATATGTTCTTCCATTTAAAAAACAGGCTTAATCAGAAAGGCCCCCTATGTTGACTATCTACGGTTCCGATCTATCCTACCCTGCCATTAAAGTACGGCTGACCGCGAGTTATCTGGGGTTGGATTATAAATGGCATTTGGTCAATTTACGTGAAGGCGAACAGAAACGGGAATGGTTTCTAAAGATCAATCCTGTTGGTAAAGTTCCTGCCATTGATGACGACGGGTTCACGCTTTTTGAAAGCAATGCCTGCTGCAAATATATCGCGGAAAAGAACAACGCGTCTTTGTATCCGCACGAATTAAAGAAGCGTGTTGTGATCGATCAATGGATCGATTTTGTTTCCACGCACATAGGCGTTCATGCCTCCACGATCATTTTTGGCCGTGTTTTTGCGCCGCGTATGAATCGGCCAGTTAACCAGCAAGGCATTGATGATGCGGTTAAGTTCTTAGACATGTATTTCCCTATCATAGAAAAGCAATTAAGTGAACATGCCAATGTGGTTGGGGAAGGGTTAACGTTAGCGGACATCGTTCTTTTTTCGATCCTTGAACCAGCGGAGATCGCCGAGATATCTCTTGCAGCATATCCTAAAATAAATGCCTGGCGCAATCATCTGAAGGCCCAGGAATTCTACACTAAATGTTATAAAGAATACGGAGCATCGCTAAAGAAATAATGCACGTTGCCCTCATACAATTTAACGCCGGTGCGGATAAAAAGGCTAATATTGCCAGGGCTTCCGGTTACGTCGAAGAATCGTTAAGGGGGGGCGCAAAGTTTGTTCTATTACCGGAAATATTCAACTGGCGCGGTGATGCCCAAGGGCAGGAAAGAATGGCGGCAGCTGAGAATATCCCAGGTCTTTCCATTGAGCCGTTCAGGGGATTAGCTAAGCAATATCGCGCACACATCTTGTTGGGGTCTATTTTAGAGAAAGCCAAAGATCCTCAAAAACTGTATAACACTTCCGTTCTCATTGATCCTCAAGGCCGCATCGCGGCAAAATATCGTAAAATTCATTTATTTGACGCGCGCTTGGATGATAAGATCGTTCGAGAGTCGGATTCGTTCATTGCCGGACGAAAAAAGACAATGGGCCGCGTTGGGCCATTTACCATAGGCATGTCGATCTGTTACGACTTGCGTTTTGCGGATCTGTACCGGGCGTATGCCGTGATGGGAGCCAATGTTCTGGTTGTTCCGTCCTGTTTCATGAAAGCGACCGGAGAAGCGCATTGGGAGGTCCTGCTCAAGGCGAGGGCGATAGAGAATTTGTCATATGTTCTTGCGCCGAATCAAGTTGGTGTGGACGGTCGGGGAATGCCGGCGTTTGGCAAAAGCATGGTCATATCTCCGTGGGGAGAGACCATTGCTAAGGCCAGCGCTGATAAGGAAGAGATCATCACCGCAGATATCGACATGGATGCCGTGCAACAGGCTCGCATCCGGCTGCCTTCGATGATCACAAAATAAGACTATGGGAATTTGGGCAAAAATTACGCGCGGCTGGCAGCTGGCGGGCATCAGTTTCGGGATCATCAACAAGAATAAGAACTTGTTGGTATTCCCTGTTTTATCCGTCGCTGCATTCTTTTTGATCGTTGCCAGCTTTATTGGCGGGTTTGCGGCATTGACCGGTGATGGTGCCCAGGCGTCCACGAACATGGATCATAAGACGGAATTGCTCCTGCTTTTTATTTTTTATTTTATAAATTCCGCTGTCATCATTTTCTTTAATATGGCACTTATTCATTGTGTATTCAAAGTTCTTTCCGGGGATACGGTTCGCGTTAAAGATGGTTTTATGTTTGCCTTGTCAAAAATTAAGGTTATTCTAACATGGGCATTGATCTGCGCTACCGTCGATCTGGTGATAAAGATGATCGAAGATAAGCATGAGGCGATCAGTTCAATTATTAGCGGCTTGTTCGGCATATTGTGGTCATTGGCCACGTTCTTGGTCGTGCCCGTTCTTGCATACGAGAATTTGGATGTGCCGGAGGCGATGCGCCGCTCTACGGATCTGTTCAAGAAAACATGGGGCGAGAGAGCCGGCGCCGCGTTCAGTTTCGCATTGATCGGATGGGTGTTTTTCTTGATGTTCGCGATCACTTTGGGTGTTTTCGTTCTGCCTCGGAGCTTCCCCTTATTTATCATTGCGTTAATGATCCTCGGCGGGATCATCAGCTGCATCATTGCTGCCGCGCAAACGGTTTTCTTAGCCAGCGTTTATCAGTTCGCAGCAGGAATTCCCGTTGATATTAAAAACGGGATCGATTATAGGGATATATTTAAGCCAAAAGAATGATCAAAGAACGTTCATGGGGGGGTAAAGATGGCATCACATATCAAAGTTGCGGTCACGGGTGCGGCAGGACAGATCGGGTATGCATTATTATTTCGTATTGCATCGGGCGCAATGTTCGGCAAGGATACCGAAGTTGAACTCAGTTTATTGGAATTGGAAAAAGCATTGCCGGCTTTAAGCGGCGTCGTGATGGAGCTGGAAGATTGCGCGTTCCCATTATTAAAGTCCGTCAGCATTTCCAGTGACCCTAATGTGGCGTTCAAAAATATCGATTGGGCTTTGTTGGTCGGCAGCGTACCGCGCAAAGAAGGCATGGAGCGCGGTGATCTGCTAAAAATAAACGGCGGTGTTTTTATCGAACAGGGCAAGGCCCTTTCCAATGCGGCTAAGCCGACATGCAAAGTGCTGGTCGTCGGAAATCCTTGTAATACCAATGCCTGGATCGCCAAGAGCACGGCGAAGAATATCCCGGCTAAGAATTTCTTTGCCATGACCATGTTGGATCAGAATCGTGCTACGACCCAGCTGGCGCAAAAGGCGGCCGTATCAACGACCGCAGTTAAGCGGGTGGGCATATGGGGCAATCATTCGGCAACACAATACCCCGACTTTTATCATGCCACAATCAATGGAAAAGTTGCGACTTCGGTCATATCCGATGAGAACTGGTTAAAGACGGAGTTCATCGAAACGGTTCAAAAACGCGGCGCCGCGATCATTAAGGCACGGGGTTTGTCCTCCGCGGCATCGGCAGCCAACGCGATCGTCGATACGGTTAGAGCATTGATCACGCCCACGCCGGAAGGGGAGTTCTTTTCCGCTGCGGTCGCTTCGGATGGAAGCTACGGTGTTCCGCAGGGCATCATGTTCGGATTTCCTTTGCGCAGCAACGGACAGAGCTGGGAGATAGTCCAAGGATTAGAGCATAATGATTTTGCCAAGTCTAAGATCAAAGCCACGCTTGATGAATTACTTTCGGAAAAGCAAGCGGTGGAGGGGTTGATCAATTAATTGAATTCAAGTTTGCATTTTGTGATTTTGGCGGATATACTTAGTAAGTCTTAAAATCTAATGGAGGCTTCATGGACCGTTTTTGGATCATTCCGATTATTTTTATTTCTTTTTGTATAACAGGTTGCGATATCATCAATCCTAAAAAACCGCAGCCAAAAGCATCAGCCGCTGTTTCCAAAACAGAGGCTTCGTCTCCCGCGGCGGATGATAATCAGCCTTTATCTAATGATGTGATCGCCAAGGTCGGCGGATGGACATTGACCGCGGATGAATTTAATCAGCGTCTCAGCTTGTTAAAGGAAAGCCTGCCAACATTCGATCCCAATAAACCTGGTACCAAAGAAGCAGTTCTTAATGAGCTGATTCGTCAGCAATTATTGGTTAAAGATGCAGAAGATGCGGGGATCGGACAAAGCAAGGATATTGCCGATGCCGTTGAAGATTTTCGCCGTACTATGCTGGTGCAGGAGCTGGCGAATCGTTTGACCAAAGAGGTTAAGGTCACGGAACTAGACGCGCAAAAGTACTACAATGATCACAAAGAAGATTTTATTCTGCCCGTTCAGTGGAAGGTCAGGGAGATCGTGCTGGCAGATGAGTCGGCGGCTAAGAATGTGTTGGTTCTGGTTTTGCAGGGCGGCAATTTCGCGGATATCGCTAAAGCGCAATCTAAGGGTAAAACAGCGGCCGACGGCGGGGCCTTAAAGACGTTCGCCAAGGCGCCGTTTTCTGCCATGCAGACCGCGATCACTAATCTTGATGCCGGCGGCACCAGCTCGGTGTTCAAAGGGCCGGACAATAATTACTATATCGTTCATGTGGATGAGAAAAAAGGCGGCGAAATAAAGCAGTACAGCGATATAAAGGCGGACTTGATCGCGGCGCTCACCACGCGTAAACAACAACAGACTGTTTTGGAACACATCAATCAATTGGCTGAGAAGAATAAGGTCAAGGTCAATCAAAATCTTATAGGTACGGCCGGGAAATAAGCTAAGGCAGGAGCGAACGCATGGATAATAATAAAAAACAAATTTTGCTGCTTATCGTTGCTGTTGTTTTAGGCATTGCGGCAACTGCTTTGATCAGCTTCTCTGTGACCCGCACCATTGAGAATCAAGCGCAGGACCTCAAAGAACAATATGAAGCTAAGCAAAAAAAGGTCATTGCTGCCATCCAACAGGAAGCGGATCAGCGTGCAGCGATCTTGCAACAACAGATACAGGCTGTGAAAACAGAACAAGCACAGGTCGTTCAAAAGCAGATATCGGAACTGCAGGTAAAATTACAACAGCAGCAACAGAATGCGGCAACGAATGCCCAGCCCGTAAAGAAATCTAAGCCGTCCTTAGCGCTTAAAACACCGCAAGGCAAGCGGGCGGTGACGGTTAAGATCGATTCTTTAGCTGCTGTCGGCGGCTTACTTAATCCCGGAGATCTCGTTGATGTGATCGCCAGGCTGCGTGTTCCGCAAGGCATGATTGGTAAGGACGGCAAGCGCAAACAACAAACAATAACGGCCATGGTTTTTCAGGGTTTGGAAGTTTTGGCAGTGAACACGAATTTAGATGAGACAGGAACGAAATACGAAGAACAGCAGAATTCACCGGCTATTAAAGTGACGCTAGCGGTCGATCCACAGGAAGCTGGATATTTGGTTTTTGCGGATAAGAACGGTACCTTGGAATTTGCGCTGCGTTCTCCGCAGGAGACCGAGCGGCAAATGGTCAAAACAACGACATGGAAGACCTTGGCCGATTATGTTTTACAAAATCAGGGCGCGGATATACAGCTGCCCGATGATCTAAAAGGCATTGTTGCTAAAGAAGACGACAAGCCCGCCAAACCAGACATTCAGATCTTTAGAGCAGGCAAGGAGCTTTGATGCGCATCCCCAGTCTTAGGTTAATTCTTATCGCGTTCGGCCTTATGTTCCTAGGGACATATCCAGGAGCGTTGATCGCCGAAGAAGGGTTGAATAATATCAACATGATATTGGGAGATGTTCAGAATGTGAAGGTTAACGGCTTGACCCGCGTGTCTGTGACCGATCCGGATACTGCGGATATTGCTGATGCGAAAGAGAATGAGGTCTCAATTGTTGCCAGAAAAATGGGACATACTGTTCTTTTTGTTTGGGATAGCACAGGTAAGAAGACGTATTCTATCAATGTGGCCAGCGATGACCTGGAGCGATTAAAAAGCAGGCTTGATTCGTTGTTAAGTGAGGCGGGGATCACCTCCCTTAGAGTGGATGCCAATTATGTTGAGGGCAAGGTTGTTCTGTCGGGAAATGTCAATAAGGATCAAAAAGCACGGCTAGAGAAAGTCTTATCGCCGTTTGAAGAACAGGTGATCAATCTTGCCAAGGAGGATGAAGCCCAGGAATTGATACAGATCGACATGCAGATCGTCGAAATGTCCTCAACGCTCGATAAGAATTTAGGGATGACCTGGAGCGGGTCAGACGGAGAGGGGCCGCTGAAGTTTGTCTATAACGAAAGTCTTTCAAAAAATCTGAAGGGCTCTAAAGATTGGCTTAAGATTGGCACGTTCAACAGATCCAATCCAATGGTCAATACGATCAATTTGCTCATTAATGAGGGTAAGGCCAGGACATTGTCGCGGCCCAGGATCGTAGTGACCAGCGGTAAAGAAGCCAGCGTCAATGTGGGGGGGGAAGTTCCTATACAATCAACCACGGCGAATTCCGCATCTCAAACATTTCAATCGAACGTTACTTTTAAACAATATGGTTTAACGGTAACGGTTACGCCAACGATTAAGGAGGGGAGGATTGACATATCCTTGAACTTACAAGTCAGCGACATTGACAGTGCGACCCCTATTACATCCTCCAATGGCAGCAACGTGGCCTATAAAACACGCACGGCTCAGACACAACTCATGTTAGATGATAAACAAACGGTCTTATTGGCCGGCCTTATCCGCTACACTGATGGAGAGCAGCAAAAGCGTGTTCCGTTCTTGGGAAAAATGCCGATCATCGGAATGCTATTTAGGAACACCTATAAGCAGGCCCCCGATGAATCCAAGGAGCTGGTGATCACGCTGACGCCGGTTATTTTAAGGCATAAGAAAATGGCTACCGAACAGGTAAAAATGCCGACCAAGCAAATGAATGATTTTGTTGACGAGGCCGAAAGATTAAATAATTTTCGTCGTGAACAGGTCGATCCGGACTATACATCCATCAAAGATGTTGTTGTTCCGCAGGAGCCTACAGAAAAGGTTGCCCCGTCCAAGATAAGACGCGAGGTTGTTCCTGCTGCCGTAAAGCCGCGCGTGATCATTAATGAACGCGCCGCAGATCCGTTAACGCCGGAGCCGATCGCAACGGTACAGAAATATATGCAGGATATTCAGGTTAAAATATCCCAGAATATCTCGTATCCCTATGAGGCATTAAAGAATAAATGGCAGGGCACGGTAAAATTAAGATTGCACATCCTGAAGGACGGGACATTGGTTTCTGCGAACGTGGTGCAGTCTTCCGGCAAACAGGCCTTTGATGATGACGCGCAGAATGCCGCTAAGATCGCGGCACCATACGCGGCATTCTCCAAAGACATGCAGGCGTCCGACCTGAACGTGACCATACCCATTGTTTATCAAGCAAAATAACAAAGATACGCTGAATCCATGTCTTGCAAGATCATAACCATATTTTCCAATAAAGGCGGGGTAGGAAAGACTTTCATTGTCGCTAACATTGCCGCGGCGTTGGCGATGAAAGCCAAGAAGGTTCTGTTGTTGGACATGAATCTTCAGGCGGGTCAGGATCTTGCCCGTTCGTTGAATATTTCTGCGCCGCATTCTTTGTCGGACCTTCTGGTTGAGATCGGGAAAGAAGATAGTCCGGATGTTCTGAAGCGCTATATTGTCAGGCATGTCAGCGGCATCGATTTTTTGTCGGGTATCAATAATCTGCGCGAAGCTGGTTTGATCACTGCGGACAATGTCCGACTTTTCCTCAAGAAAGCCTCGCTGCAATATGAGTTTATTATCATCGATGGGGGCAGTACATTTAGCGAAGTCCTGATCAGCATCCTTGATCAATCAAGCCTGATATTCTTGCCGACGACACCGGATGTTCTGGCGGTGTATCAGTCTAAATCCACACTCGAAATGCTGCAAAGCCTGCATTATCCTTTGCGCATGGTCAAGATCATCTTGAACCGCGCGGAAAGCCGCGGCGGTGTGGCGTGGCAAGAAGTTAAAACGGCTCTTCCCTGTGATATTTTCGCGCTGATCCCTTCTGACGGTAAAACTGTCGGTTCGGCCTTGAATCGCGGCGTTCCGTGCGTTCTGGACAGCCCTAAAGCCAAGGTTTCAGAGCTATTCTTCGGGATGGCGGATAAATTACAGGACGAAGATCTTTTTGTGCAGGGCACAGATGTTGTTAAGGTGCGCGCGAGCGATCCTAAGAATAAAAAAGATGCGGAGTTCTGGGAAAAGTTCGGCATCAAACAGGGATCGGGGGCTAATGCCTCGTTCCACAAAGAAGAAGATGAGGTCATTAAATTAAAGCGTGCGATCCATCACCGTTTGGTCGAACGCATGAATTTGCAGAAAATGTCGCCGGAAGCTCTTTCGGACCCGGCCCAGGCCGCGAATATCCGCAAGGCCGCCGAAGTGATCGTCACTGACCTGATGACTGACGCCGCGGGAAGCTTTATTTCTTCTCAAGAAGAGCGTTCGAAACTGGTGCGTGAGATCGTTAATGAAGCTTTAGGCCTTGGGCCGCTGGAGGATTTTTTGGCGGACGGGGACATTAATGACATCATGGTCAACAATAAAGATGAGATCTTTATCGAAAAAAAAGGCAAACTGATCCTGACGAACAAGCGCTTTATTTCCAATGATCAGGTGAGAGCTACCATTGACCGCGTGCTGGCGCCGCTAGGTCGCCGCGTGGATGAGTCAACGCCGATGGTGGACGCGCGTTTGCCCGACGGAAGCCGTATCAACGCGATCATTCCGCCGCTGTCACTGGGTGGTCCGATGATCACGATCCGTAAATTCTCACAGGAAAAATACACGATCGACGATCTGCTCAATCGTTTTCATTCATTGACCCCGGCGATGGGAGAGTTCATGAATGCCTGCGTTATCGGGCGCAAGAACATCATTGTGTCGGGTGGTACCGGTGCGGGGAAAACAACATTGCTCAATATCGTTTCGCAATTCATCCCGGATAATGAACGTATCATTACGATCGAAGATGCCGCGGAATTACGTTTAACCAAATCCCATTGGGGCCGTTTGGAAGCAAGGCCGGCGAACATTGAAGGCCGGGGTAAGATCACGATCCGCGAGTTGTTCATTAACACGCTGCGTATGCGACCCGACCGTATCATTATCGGGGAGTGCCGCGGTCCGGAAGTTCTGGACATGTTACAGGCCATGAACACCGGTCATGACGGGTCATTGACAACGCTGCACGCGAATACCCCGCGCGATGTTATGTCCCGCGTTACCTCCATGGTGCTGTTATCGGGGATAGAGCTGCCGCTACGCGCCATTTACGAGATGGCCGCTTCCGCGATCAACGTTATTATTCAGATCAATCGCTTCTCAGACGGTACGCGCAAGATCACCGCGATCACCGAATTGACCGGGAACATGGTCGAAGGGTTGCCGGAAATGAAGGACATTTTTGTTTTCCGCCAGCGCGGCATCAATGCGGAGGGGACGGTTCTGGGTGAGTACACACCGACGGGATATGTTCCTAAACTATTCGAAGATTTCCAAACACGCGGCATCCCCCTTAGCAAGGCCATTTTTAATCCATAAAAACGATGATGATCATCAATCAAACCCGTAATGCTGTTCTGGCGACACACCTGGAAGTCGCGGATACGGCGGATACCCGCATGCGGGGATTGCTTAAGCGGACGCATCTTGCGGAGAATGAAGGGTTGATGATACGTCCCTGTTCTTCTGTGCACATGATGTTCATGCGCTTTGCGATCGATGTGGTGTTTTTAAGCAAAAACAATCATGTTGTCGGGCTTTGCCCTAATTTAAAGCCGTATCAGTTCTCGCCTATTTTTTTTAATTCCTGTTGCGCGATCGAATTGCCAGCTGGTAAGATTGAAGCAACAAAGACATTAAAGGGAGATGTTATCGCGATCCAATAAGTTATGGGTGTTATTTATAAATTAACGGAAGACGTGGTTGCTTATATTCTGGACGAAAAACAAAAGTCCTCGGAGCTCTCTTGCCGTGAACTGGTGGATCTTGTTGCCAAACAGTTCGGGCGCGTGGTCTCAAAATCCTCCGTACATGAAGTGCTTAAAGAAGCCAACATTGTCAGCCCGCGCGGACGCAAGTCTAAAAATAAGTTCCAGATCCCCGTTGATAAGAAGGCCCAGCTCATTGCTAATTTGCCGCCAGCGATCATTGCGGCCATTCCCGCTGTTCCGGCTGTCATTGCGATAGCGCAGCCCACAGCCCTTGAAGAAGAGCCTCTGGGCGTAAAAGCTGTTCCAGAACACGAGGAATTCTTAGTCGAGGAAGAGCCTTTGAAGTTGAGGGTTGAGCCGATGATGCCGCTTCAATCTCAGCCTTCGGCAGAGCCGGTCAGGAAGGCGCCGGAATTTTTGCCTCCGTTAGATGAAAGTGATGCCGTGATGGATGCCAGGGTATTCTTCATGCAGGCGGCTTTCTATGACCTTTTCCCAAAAGCGTGGATCATGTTTAAAACGCCCCAGGACCTGCATGAGGTCGATGCGGATGTATTAAAAAAAGAAAGTGCATATCGGTCCTTAAGCGTTGCTTGTCTTAAGGCGGAATTACAGGATGGCGGTTCCTTTTTTATGGATGGGCGCGGACATTCTGTTTCTAGTGCTTTTATCGGAGCTTGTCGGAATGTTCCGATCGAAGCAGCGATGATGCGCATGGCCGATACCGTGCTTAATAATATTAAGCCTTTGATCATCCGTCAAATGCCGGGGGATTTCTTGGGCGCTGCGACATACGATCTCCTGCGGGCGATGAATAATGGGGCGGATAAGCACATGACCCGCATCGTTCTGCTGGATAAGGACGGGCAAGAGCTGGTCGATTTTTCACCCTTGCCGCGCATGAAGAGGGACTTCATCCTGGGTTTGTCCGTCGATAATCAAGATATTACTCAATTGACCAAGGCGGAGCCGGCTGAGCCCGGGTTAGCCAGCACGTATATTGCTGTAAATCCGGTGCGTTTTATAAGTCACCGCATCATGGTTGGGGATTGGCAATACCGCGGCATAGTGATATTGTTGCCAACAGACGTGCCGGTGCTTGCCATGATCAGCAACATGGAAACAAGCGTTACGGATGAGGAGATTGTCGCCCACTATGTCCAAGCTTACCCACTGCCGCCGTTTGCGGAAACCCCGGAAGGTCAACAGGTGACGGAAACAGATCTTGTGCTGCGCTATGCGGCGTATTTATTTGGGGACATTGTTTTAGGGCAATGCGGGGAACAATTAGCCTCCCTGATAACAAAGAATAGCTTTAATGCAGGCATAAGCATTACAACAATATGTGTAACAACGAGTTATAACAATATTGCTGAGCTGGAGCGTGCGTGCGCGCTCTTAAATGGGTTAAATATCAAGGATCATCAGGGCCGAAAAATATGGGCTCGCCTGGGTTGACGCTATGCAGATTATGTGTCATACTATATCACAACTTGGATTCTATCCCTAATTTAGGGGTTTTATATAAATGGGGGCTCGCGTAATGAATTCCCGATTAGCCTGCAAGTTGGGCAGGCTAAGAGCCAAGACAACCTTAACAAATACAAAGGGCACACGACAATGCTTTTAAAGACGTCCAGAGGACAAAACCTGATAGAATATGCCATTGTCGTGGCTGTTGTCACCGCTGCTGTGGCAGCGATGAGCACCTATGTATTTCGTTCCGCGCAAGCGACCCAAAAGGTAGTCACTGAGGAATTCGCCAATTAATTCATTATAATACTTTATGGGAGGGAAGCTCATGTTCGGTCCGTCTAAGGGTAAGGCTCAAAGTACCGTTGAGTACATTATCCTAGTGACTGCGGTGATCATGGTGGCTCTGGCGTATCTAGGGACGCGTGCATCTCCGTTTCAGAAAAAGCTCACGAATACGATGGACATATTAAGCGATCAAATGTCCAATGCGGCAACGCATATGGCTAACGCGAATTGAACAGGGGCTTCGTTCTTATTAAGGAGGATGTTATGTTTTTAAGAAAAAGACAAAAAGGCCAGAGTACGGTAGAATATATCGTCCTGGTGACCGCGGTAATTGTTATCATTATCGCGTTCGTTGTATCACCAACAGGTCCGTTCGCGACGAGAATGAACGCGAGCATGGACTCCGTAACAACTGCGGCCAGAAACAAAGCGGCAGCATTAGTTACTGCTCAAAACTCGTTCAATGCAACTCAATCAACAACGAACATTATGGGTAACAAACTTGATCAGGGTCTTTGTGCTCCGGGGCTAAGTTTTAATCCCAGCACCAACAATTGTTTCTAATAGGTTAATTTCTTAAAGGAGGAAACATGTTTAAGCATTTACTAAAAAATAAAAAAGCTCAAAATACAGCAGAATATGCGCTGTTGATCGCTTTAGTTGTGGCCGGTATCGTGGCGATGCAGCAATATGCTCAACGTGCCCTACAAGCGCGCGTGCGCGATGCCAGTAAATACATGGCAGATTCAACGGGTTCATTAGGTACTTCAAGGCAATATGAACCTTACTACCAAACCAGCCAATACAATGTCCAGAAAGATTCCACGGATAAGAAAATGCTGGATGAAGGTTTGATCGCGTCTGAAAGCGGTAATTCACGTAAAAAGGAAGGTTCTCAAACGACAACTTATAATACCTCGGCTACTGAAGGCACAGGCGCTGCTCCGGCAGGCTTGTAAACAAGGAGGACTTAATGTTTAAAATGTTCAATAATAAAAAAGCGCAAAGCACGCTAGAATACGCGATATTGATCATTATCATTATCGGCGCATTACTCGCCGTGCAAACGTATATCAAACGCGGTATCCAGGGAAAGTTGAAGTCTTCTTCGGATGATATTGGTGATCAGTTCTCACCGGATAACACGAAGGTTTCCAAGGTCACATCAACTCACAGCAATACGGTTGAAGACTTTGGTATTACCGGACAAGGCGTTTCTAAAACAGCGATCAAGTCTGGTGAAAAAGAAACTAACCTGACAACGGAAACATCACAGATCAAGAACACGTTAAAAGAAGTATGGCAATAATGCATCGTTGTTGATCATATGAGGTGTTGATGCCTTAAGGGGGGGCTGTAGAAACCCCCTTAAGGCGTTCTTTTAAAAAACATTGAGATCTTTATGAATAATTTAAAGCACGCACGCAAAGGACAAATGGTCGTAAGCGAATACGTGCTTTTGTTTTTTGTGGTCGTAGCCGGCGTATCCGCGATGACTCTTTTTGTACAGCGGGGACTGCAGTCGCGTTCGCGTGACGCGAAAATATACATGGTCGATCTTGCGGCGAAGGCCTGTGAGCAGGCCACGCAGGTCAACGGCGTGGATTGCCTGGGGGCTACGGGGGTCAACACAGAACAGACCAATAAATTAGCATACGAGTATGAGCCGTATTACGGCCTTTCCTCAAGCAAGGTACGTAATGATAGCGCTGATAAAAAGACTTTAGATGAGAGCAGCACCTGGGGAAAGGATTTTGCGACGTCTACCAAGATCAATTCACAAAGCGCGCAGAAGCCGCCCAAATACGGAGATTTAAGTGTTTTTCATAATTAAGAACAAAGGGCAGTCGCTGGTTGAATATATCATCATCATCGGCGTGGTGATGACGGCGGTGTATATCATGGCGCCGATGTTCAAACGCGGCACTCAAAGCGTGATCAAGGCAACGGCCGATCAATTGGGTGCCCAGCAACAAGCCGAACAAGATTTTAGTGAGGGTTCCACGCACATGGATACTTCCGCGTCATCCTCCAGGGTGGGGAATACCAGGACTGTTTATGAAACGACAGCGGGCGTGTCAACGAAAGTCAATGAGACGTCGCAGTCATTTACAACCACATCGACAAACGGCGGGTTACATTAGGTGAGCTATGTTACGTAAACGCAAGGCACAGAGCATGGTTGAATTCACGGTGTTGACAATCGTTTTGGTTTCTGCGTTGGTGGTGATGTCGACCTACATCAAGCGCGGGTTCCAGGGGCGATGGAAACAAAGCGTTGATGATTTTGGTGATCAATACGATCCAAGCAAGGTTAATTCGATGGTGACGTATACTCAGGCATCTCAGTCTCAGACCATGGTGCAGGCGGTTCCGATCATCAATCCGCTGGATGGATCGACCATGTATATGACCAATCGCACGGATTCATCCACAACGACAGAAAGCAAACAAGGGAATGTGTTCGTAGTAAAATGACCTATGGTGTTCATTTCAGTAAAACATAAACAGAATAAGGCCCAGGCGGCTACGGAGTTAGCTGTTTTTGGAGCGGTGCTGATTTTTTTGTTAGGCAGCATTGTCCGTAACGGCCTTAACACCGGGCAGCAGCAAAATCTGCAATTAAAAGCCATGCGGCAAGCGCTGCTGCAGTCTTATCAGGGTTCTATCAATAAAGACGCGTCAAATCACTTTGAACCTCTGGTTGGCCGGAACAATAGCAGCATTATGTATTTTGAGGACAGGCTTTCTCCGGATATCAGCCGGTATGGCAACAGCGACAGGGTACAGTTAATGGCTTCCGGCAGCGGGACGCTGACGAATTTATTGTATTATCCGCTGACAACCGATGCAGAAATTGCGGATGCGCGCAATTTGCCGACAATGGACCTTTATATTAACGGCATTCATTTGCCCTTAACTGCGTCCGCTTTAGTAACAAAGGTGTTGAATCCCCCCGCAGGATATGCCGCGTCGTATTCCGGTTCGCCGTTAGCGGTGCTGCCCGGAGCGCTTAACGGTAAAACGCATTATAAAGGGTGGGATTTTATGTGCATGAATGTACTGACCAGGCCTGATCCCGGCTTACCGGTCGATCCGATCACTAATCCTGAAACGCAAACGTTATTGGGCTGTCCTCTTTTTTATAATGTGTCCACCAAGCCCGGCCAGTATGGCATTTTGACGGAAGACGAAGCGTTTGACCTTAATCGTAACGATGATTTTACGGATGATGCGCCGGCTGTTGCCGGTAACGGGAAATTAGCGCGCACGGATATGTCCTGGCACTGGAAGGCGGAGCACGCGTCCACTGACCTTAATATTGATGCCGCGAACAGTTCGAACAATGTTTTTGATGTGGATAATGACGGACAGGAAGAGACTATTTATAAATTCACTACTGATGCGAATAATATCATCACCACGGTGACCGTGATGGATGGTCAGGAAGGTGATTTTGACGGCAGCATGGAATTTATCAATGGCCGGATCCCTGGGCTGCAGCAAGAGATGTCGATCTTGACACAGGGCCGCAGCGGGACATATTTTACGATCAAAGAGGGAAAATTATATAATCCGGAAAGCGGAAAATACGCGCGCAGTGTTAATTTTAAAGATCAGGTGGAATTGGTGCAGCGCATGTTCCAGCTGACAAAGAACACGGGCCGCTTTTGTTCGCAGGATCTTGTGCCGGTCAGGGCGGCAACACTGCCGGATGGAACAGCCAATCCTGTGGAAGCGTGCGGCACAGGCGGGCTTTCAGGCGGCTCTTCCTGTTTTACCGGGGACAATGTTAAACAAACGTGTTTAGATACCGAAACGTTGATGTTGTATTTGCGCACGCGGGTCTTGGATAAGACCGGGCATGCATGGCTGTCGAGCACACAGGGAGCTATGCCATGAGAATAAAGCACAAGGCACAGTCGACCATTGAAATGACTTTTGTGATGATCGCCATCTGTTTGTTGGCTTTTGGCATGGTGCGGATATTTCGTTTTATCGGGATGGATTTGGCGGAGCGCCGGTGGTCGCATGAGAATACAATAACAACGGGTAACGATGTCCAGGTGCAGTTGAATCCTGACTTTTATAGGACAAAGCGCATGAACAGCGCGGTGAAATACTAATATGATGAAGAACACTAAAGGACAGGCGTCATTATTGCTGATCATCTTAAGCGCGATCGCGATCATTTTTTTTGCGATATCGCTTAATTGGGGGCGCCTTTCCCAGATCAAGAATGTGACGACGGTGGGGGCGACCACCACGGCGGCACAAGTTGCGTCCAATTATGCCAGCTACGGGGAAATGCAGCAGAAATCCCAATTAGGCGGAGAGTGGGAACATTGCGCGCATAATAGTATTTTTGGGGCACTATTGACGCTCTTTGTAATTGTTTTAATAATTGCTTTTTGTCAGGCTTGCGGAGGTGTTTTAGGCCAAACCATTCTTGGTACTAGTATAACAGTGGGCACGGCAGCGCTTGCTTTGTCTGCCGCTAGTTTAGTCCTTCAAGTGGTGGTTGTTCAGCCGGGCTTAACACGCATGTGGAATCATTTGCAGGAGGATGCGAATTTATCCACCACGGAAACATTTTTATCTAACGGTTTGCAGAATGCTTTACAGAATTCGATCACTGATAGCGCCATTGTAACGGACTATTTTGATTCTAACTCTAACGGACGCTTTGGGTTTAACACAGCCAAAGGTCTGGCGGAAGACACTATTTCCAGGTATGCGTTCTACAATACCGAATATTTGCGCAGCATAAAATCCGAACGCGCCACCATTGACCTTACACCGTTTACAACCGGACTGGACGCATTCTTAAAAAAGATCACAGATCCGCTTCCGCCCGGAGATCCACGCCATACCTTGGACCCGCGGTATAACCCTTGCTGCGTTCCTTTGAATTTGCGGCCAAATGCGGCAACATGTCCTGACCGCAATCAATTTCCGATCGGTTGTAACGGTTTGATTTGGTCAGGTAACCCGG
>JANNCL010000220.1:0-2537 GCA_031386565.1 Candidatus Omnitrophota bacterium | reverse complement strand
TAAATGAAAAAGGATTTAATGAGTTAAGAGTAAAAGATCTTGGGAAAGAGATCAATAAGTTTTATAGCGGAAATTCAAAGAAGGGTTATCAGAGATCTGATGAAAATCAAATAAAAACAATGCGTACGATCAGGCAATATCTTCAAGGTGCGTTAATTCCTGCTGTTAAAAGCCGTTTGGAAATATTTTTTAAGTTTTTAGAAAAAAATGGAAAGGGAAAAGTCATTGTTCGTCCCGCTCCCAGCGTACCAATGTTCAATGAACTTTTAGGAGGTGGGGAAGGCGAGGAAGTTCAAGCATTAAGGATCGACCTAGTGACCTTTGGAGGTGCGAAGGAGGCTTTGGGCCTGGATAAGGTCATTGATCCAAGTCGTATTCCCTGGAGTTTGTCCATGTATATCAAGAATGATAGGATTGCCTGGGGGAGACTGGTTAATAAAAAGTTGTCTGAAGAAGGAGTTACAATTGAACCGGCATTGATTCTTCAACAGCATTTGAACGGTGATTTCGACCCGCTGTTGACACAACGAGCTTTTGATAATTTTAAAGCAGCCATGGAAGATGTTCTTGGTATCGATTCGAAAGTTGATCTTGAGAGCAGCGCTAACCTTCATCTTCTTGCGAACGCTGGAGTAGGTCTTACCAAGTCACAGATCATGGAATCTATCAACCTTATTCGAGGGAAATATGAACTGACTCTTGAAAACCTGGTCAAGGCATTGGAATTTATGCCGAAAAAACTGAAACCGTCCCAAGAGTATCCCAGTGATAATGAGTACTCTTCTTTTGTTCAGGAACATCCGAAATTTATTGAACTTCTAAAAGTAATGGGTTTTAATTCGGTGCATCTAGATGTTGCCTTACCTGATGGATTATCGAATAGTGATTTATATCAATTGTACTTTGGTCAAATGTTCGATTTTGACAGGAATAAGAGATATATCGACCGGATCATGTTTAACGGTCTTTTCTCAAGTAATTTACTAGGCTATCAAATACGTGAAAGAGACGCATTGATCAACAGGATCATTTCGCAGTTGATTGCTTCGGGTTATCTTCATGCGGATATGCAGATTCAGGATGGGTTTAAATCACTGAGCGAAGACTTTAAGCGGTATTTCCCTGAAATGTCCGTTGATACTTTCCGAGAACTAGAGGATATCTTAAGGATGGGCTTATCTCAAAAGCAGATCGTTCAGATGTTGGAGAACGACCGTGAGAAAGCCAAGAAATTGACAGTGGACGTTGTTGTACTTTTAAAACATGCGCATCAAGGGATTGTGGCAAAAGATAAGATCATCAAATCTCGCCACGATGGAAGCGCAATCTTAGATCTGTTAAAAGTAAAAGGCATTGTTGAAGATTTATCTGATAGAGAAGTGCGTGTAAAAGTTAATCTAGACCCTGTAGAAGAGACAGGGAGGGCAGAAGAAGTGCGAAAGATAGCAGGAGATAAAATCTTGAAAGTATTACAACAATCATTTCAAATAGAGGCTGGAGCTGAGCAGCTGTCTGAAGATCGGGCTTGGGATGAATTGAGGGCATTATTACTAATCAACGGACATGCCAAAGCCATTGATGCTGAAAGTATCATGGTGAGTCCTCATCTGATCGATGAGTTATCCATGGTGACGGTTTTTAGCGAACGTCCTATGAACGTGGAAGAAGCTTTTGAGAAGAGGATGGTTGAATTATTAACACAAGCAAATGTCGATTTGATGTACCATCGGATCAAAAAAAGTCCAGAACACCTCATGTGGGGGTTTCTTGGGCACAACCCGTTCCCTGTTGATAATTACCAGCGTATTTACCCACACATGATCTTGAAGATGAAGCGCGATATATCTGGTAATGCAGGAACCGGAGAATCTAGCAGAAAACGTACACGTAAACGGGTTAATAAAACTCGGGAGCCAGCTATTCCTAGCGTGGTGCAAGGACAAAGAATGAATTTTAATGAAGTATTGGGTGTTATTGAATCAAGGCTTCATGCCGCATTGGTTAAAGATGGTTTTGGGCATGTGGCTCCACAGATGTTCTTAAACGCTGGACTTGATCGAAGAACTACTGATTTGTTCCTTTCTCGGTTGGTAACTAAGGGTGTGTTGAACCATCAGGATAATGATCCGGTTTACTATCTGAACCCAGATTTGGAAGATAAGATCGATGTTGTTCAGAATGAGGTGGGAGCAGAGTATGTTGAGAGAGTGTTAGGAGTACTGCGTGCTCCACAGGGGATCATCATTAAAAAAGGGGATCAAGTAGATTTCTTTAGACATGCAAATGCTGTCCCAATGTTATTTGAAGGAGCTAAAAAAGATGGCATTTTCCGTGTAATGATCAATTCCGAAGAATATGGTTATGCGAATGTTTCTTTCTTATATTACCTGATGACCGGTGGCCTTAACCCGGGTGAGATCATGAAAGGTCCCAATTACGTGCGTATTAATGCTTCTGTGGGAAATATGGATTACATACCTCAAGACACTTTTGAGGCCTATGAAGGGCTTAAAAATGAATTCGCCGCCAGCCGATCG
>JANNCL010000219.1:0-4099 GCA_031386565.1 Candidatus Omnitrophota bacterium | reverse complement strand
TCTGAATAAACAGGCAGTTATGGATTTAAGTGCAAAGAATGCCGAAACAAATTATGGGATAACTGTAGTTATGGGACATACGTTTGAAGGAGCTGGTTTTGGGCAGATCGAAGATTGGGACAATGAAATCAGTTCAATTACTCATGGCAAGTTTCGTTTAAATGTAAATTCTATACACGGGACGGTAGGGGCAATATTACGGTCACAGTCAAAACCAATAGAACAAAAAGACCTGCAAGCAATAGATCTAAATGGCATTAAGGATGTGTTAAGACAATCAGGCAGGACTTTTAATATTCGTTTTACGCAGGTAATTTTGGGTGATGGGAAGGAAGGGAATTTAGTATTAAAAGGTGAAGTATCTCCAGATGCAAATCTTAGCGAGATTAAACGACAAATGGCAGAGAAGGGGGCGAATTTGAAGTGGAATGCCCCAAGTGATGTTAATAAACCAACTCCCGTTTTTGTAACGTTAGGACACATCAACAAAGACTCCCTTGAAGCCATGAATGAAGTCGAAGCTGTTGCGTTAATGGATTGGATAAATCAACATAAAAGTATTACTCCTTTTGAAGTTGAGGTGAATGGTTTTAAAATAGTTACTTATGATCAACGTGAATTAAAGAGTGTCGTTAGTTCTGAAAGAATATCGTTCGATCATGCAATGGCGGGTGATGTTGATAAGGCCACAGTAACCCCTGGTGGTATTGACATGAACGCAGGCAACATGGCCATGGTGATCAAGCGTGACGGCAAGGGTGTTCCATTGCCATTAGCTCAACAGGATATGGCACAGTTGTCAGGTATTGAAGGATTTGTTCCGCGCATCATTGAGATTAAGCCCGCTTCCGCATTACCTATCTTTAGTAAAATGTAATAAAACAATGTTGTTTGCTTTCACTGAGTATTATTTGTAAACGATGAGAATTTTTTATTTGGAATATACAATTCCGCAAACAGTGTCTGCGAAATCCGATGATCTTTTTTGTAGGTAAAGTTAGCGAAATTTAAGTATAATTGAAGGAAGCAATCTAATATGAATGCCTCCTTAGGATTACAAAATCGAAAGGTTCTCAAATCCAATGATCAATCTCTGGCAACCTACTGATGATAATATTTATGAGTATTTTGATGATAAAATTGGAATGAAGGCATGGGAAGCAGGAAAAACTACCGAAGCTACTATCGATTTAGATAAAAATCATTTTCTTCAGTTCTTACAAGCCCTAGCGCAAGCTGACAAAGAAAAATTGTTGGACATGCTTCGCAAATACGATGGGTGCATGTCGGCCATCAATGAAGGCGCTTTTCCATATCCACCTGCATTTCAATTTATAGTTTTAATGGCTTTAATCGAACTTGCGATGGGAAATACCGGATACGTTACACTGTCCGAATATCTACAATCCAATATTAGTAAAGACGAACTCATTTCTAAAGAAAGTCTAACGGAGCTAATAAGCCGTTATTACGCCGAGTATGGGCAAAGGAAGGCCTATTTAAGGTTCTTTAACGATTATCTTATGGGCGAAGAACAAGCTGAATTACTTCGGTATTTAAAGACATGTCCCGAATGGGAAAGTTGCAATGAGATTCGGGACTTTGTAAACAAATTGGAGCCATATCGACATAAGTTCATTCATGAGCTTTCACCAAATACCCTTTGGCCGGACTCTCAAAGGCTTGTTTTGAGTGATGGAACTAAGCCTACCCAGATTTATCCCACGATTTCACCTCCATTTTTGACTGGTATTGTATGGAAGGGGATATTAAGAAAATTCGGATATAACTTTTTTTCTTGAACATTTAGTTTGAAGTAAATAAGCGGTTATTCGGAAAGTTCTTTCTTTTAACCAGACAGGTACCCCATTTAGAACAAACAAGCCCTTCAGCGAATATGTTGAAGGGCTTTCTATATGTGGGAGTAGCACTTACGTCATTTAGAATGTAGTTCGAGGCTATGTCTTTTAGAATTATCGCCTTACCATGAGCATTTGAGCTAAGGTATTGAGGATAAAGAGATTCCGAGAGTTCTAGGGTTCTAACACCATCCTCATAGAAATTTGGATTTATCTTTTCCGCACTCTTCAATTGGCTTTTTAAATCTGTTAAAGCACTTTCCAATTCAATCTTCTTAATCATAAAAGTTTCGTCGTTGATTTCACTATCAAGACGCATATCTAAAAGCCGTTCCAAACGATTGGTAGCTTTTGAATATTCCATCTTGAGCGTGTTAAGCCGAGTATCCATCATTTGATTTGTCTCGGCAGAGTATTCTTTAAGATTGCTTTTTAACCATGCCACAATATCGCTAGGAAGGGTCACATTGCGAACAGATTCAGCAAATATATCTGACATTGAGATTCAGTTGTAGAAGGCACACAAGCCTCATGGTAGCCCTTAGAACGAGAACAATGATAATAGATATACTCCCCTTTCTTGATCTCACCTAAAACTTTGCACCCACAGTGTTGACAAGAAGCTAGATTACTAAAGGCAAAGTTTCTTTTTTGTGTATGAGGTTGGACACGATTTTTTCCGTGCATGACTTGTTGGACTTTATCAAATAGCTCTTTTGTAATCAATGGTTCGTTCTTACCTTCAGAGGTGAAGCCATGCATCTCAATAAGTCCGTAATAGAAGGGATTATGTAGCGTCCTATGAATAGAGCTCTTAGCAAACTCATTACCTCGTTTGCTTCTTAAACCTTCTTTAAAAAGCAGATCACCTAACATATCAATCGAGTAATTCCCCGTGGCCATTAAAGTGAAAGCCTTTTGGATATAAGGGCTTCTTTCTGTGTCGATCTCTACGGTGTGCTTATAAGGGTCATTTTTATAACCAATGGGCGCTAGAGTCGGGTAGCCACCTTTCTTTACTTTTGCTTCCATGTCTAGGTAATAAATTGGAGACTTCATTTAAAATCGTGGTATATTGGCTCATGGGAATCCTCCTCGGGTGTTTGGACTTTTCTCAAAGCCATTCTACCACGCAGGATGTGATTCCCTTATTTTTTACCGGACACTAATGATAAAAAACAGTAATTTTTGAGTAAATTATCAAAAATAGGTTTTTTTATTTAGGGTTGTCAAATATCGAGGGTATGGTATAGTTTAGATAACATACCCACCACGCCTCTGCCTAGCATGCGCAAATTTGGTGGGTTTTCTTTTATGCAATATAACAAACCTGCACTAACATACGAAGAACAAGCAAACCTTTTAATTGCCCGTGGTCTTACCGTCAAAGATAAACAAAAGGCTATAGAAATTCTTGCCCAAATCGGTTATTACCGATTAAGTGCATATAGGTTCCCATTTCAACCAGAGACAGATAAGTTTTCAAAAGGAGCAACTTTTGAGGATTTGTGCGCTCTATATCAATTCGATCATGAATTACGTGCAATCATTACAGAAGCTCTCGCTATTGTTGAAGTTGCACTCAGAACGAGGTTGATTTATCACCTTTCACACTCCTACGGGGCTTTTGGATATTTGGAAAAGAAGAATTTTAATAATAGCTTCGCTCATGAAGGATGGCTTCAAACTGTAGAAACCGAGGTTGGCAGGTCGCGGGAAACCTTTGTTAGTCATTACAAGCAAAAATATGTTGGTTCAAAGCACTTTCCTCTATGGATGTTAGGAGAAGTCTTAAGTTTTGGGATGTTTTCAAGTTTATACTCAGGTTTGCATAACCAAGACAAGACAGAAATTGCCCAAGATTTTGGGGTTCATTTTCCTGTAATGGTCTCATGGATGCATACTTTTGTATATATCCGCAATTTATGTGCCCATCATGGACGTTTGTGGAATAGGGAATTGGCAATCAAACCCGCAATCCCATATAAAATGAAAGAATGGCATGATCCTGTAGAAATTGAAAATCACCGTATATTTGGGGTGATAGCAATTTTAGTCTACTGTCTTAATAAACTTAAGGCAGATTTTGATCTGAGGGGTGAGGTAAGGACTTTATTAGATAAGAATTCCTTTGTTGATATCAGAGGAATGGGGATGTACCCCGAGTGGTTCGGTCATAAGGTAGTTGCTAAACTCGTCCCATAAGTGACCCCAGCTTTTTGTTTGATTTTTTTACTCTC
>JANNCL010000205.1:0-18251 GCA_031386565.1 Candidatus Omnitrophota bacterium | reverse complement strand
CGTAAGATTGTATGGATAGCTAAATTGTGACTAAATAATTGCAAAACTCGTCCTTTGTCTCAATATAAATACGTCTATCAAACTAGGGTCAACTCACACTAAGTTATGAGTTGGTGAAAACTTAGTTAGTCCCAACTTTTTCTTTAACAGAGTTGACCTCTTTTCAAAAGGAGACAAAGCATGGAAATCAAACGAAGCGGTTCACAACCTTCTACTAAAGGTCCTGCGGATTATTTTACCGGCATGGTGCGCATTGATCCATTATTTCAAGTCAAAGATCCTGCACGTGCTGCTGGGAATAGCGTAACCTTTGAACCAAGTGCTCGAACTGCATGGCACACACACCCGTTAGGTCAGATCTTAATTATAACAGCGGGATTAGGACGTGCGCAACGTTTGGGAGGTCCGATTGAAGAAATTCGCCCAGGGGATGTGCTTTATTTCGTGCCGGGTGAAAAGCACTGGCATGGCGCAGCACCAACCACAGCAATGACGCACATTGCAATTCAAGAACAATTAGATGGTAAAGCAGCGGATTGGATGGAAAAGGTTACTGACGAAGAGTATCAAGGCTAACATCTATTAAACAGGTTCTAAAGTTGTCCCGCCAGCGACACTAGATATTTCAGTAACACAAACCTCTGCAATTTAGTAAGTTGTAGGGGTTTTGTTTTTAGTCCTGACGGGAAGTAGAACCTCTAGGAAATCGTAGACAAATTAATAGTTGAATGGTAAACTATTTTCAATAAAAGGATAATCTGATGAAAAATCTAAAATCTATTGGCGTAGAAGTTGACAAAGGAAAGCACTATGAAGAAGTTATTTATAGTACGATCCTTTTGTACAATATCTTAACAAATGAAATTACGGCTTATTTAAAACCTTATGACCTCAGCCCTGGTAAGCTGAATATTATGATGGTAGTTAAACATAAGGGAAAAGATAAGGGGATTAGTCAGGTTGAGGTGAGCAAGCAATTGATCGTTACGCCATCTAATATGACAAAGATGGTAGATAAATTACAAAAGGAAGGAATTATTGAGAGATTTGCTCGGGAAGGGGATAAAAGAGTTAATGTTCTTAAGATTACCTCAAAAGGATCTCGTTTATTGGATGACATTTGGGAAGGATATAACAAGAAGCTGCAAAATTTAACAAATAATATGGCAGATGAGAAGCAAAAAAGACTTTTAGGTTTATTACAAGAGTGGTTGGAAGCAATAAGATAAAAATTTTTATCTATATAGTTGAATGGTTAATCAAATATGGAGATTTTATGAGAATGTTTTATTTTATAATTATTTCAATTTTCTTATTGTTTGCACAAGAGAAATCATTTGCGCATGAACACAAACTTATAGATGCGGGGAATGGCTACTGCTACACATTCGGTATAGTTTGTGATCCTTATTATACTGAAAATGAGAATTTTGAATTACCAAAGGAGAAATCAGTGGCAGAAGCGCGATTTCAGAGAAGAAAAGAATATATTGAGAAGTGGTATTTAGAATATAGACCTGATGATGTTAAGAAACATAACTGGTTTATTGAAGTTCCAGCAGGACTGCTCGTTGTTGCAACGTTTCCTATATCATTTCTATTATTAGAATGGTTAGATGAGAAACATAGGTCAAGACCAGAAGAAATAGAAAAAACCAAACAATCAAATATAAGGCATGAAAAAGCATGTGAAGAGATGCATGAATTTATTATTAAGGATTGCATATTGGAGAGGAAAGAAGTGATAAATCAGAATGGGCCAAGATGAAAAAGTTCACATTTATTCTACTTCTCAGTATTCTTAGCACTGGGTGTGCTTCTGTGGGATCAAGAGTTAAAGAAGATTATACTTATATTGATAAAGGAATATATCCTGGGGTTCGAGGAGATATTTCTTGGTTGGGTGGGAATCTTGATCCATTATTGCAGGGTGCAGAACTAATCATTTATCCCTTAGCAATTTATGATTTACCAATTGCGGCAGTATTGGACACAGTATTATTGCCAGTTGATATATTAGAACAAAATTTAAAAGTACAGAAAATTAGAGAGTTGGCAGAAAAGTATTTTCCTAAATATAAGATCATCGAGAATAAAAAGAAGAATGCTTCAAGGTTTGCTTTGGTATCAAACACGGGAGAAAAAATTGATTTTGAGGATAATTGTTCAACTTGTAGAAGATTGAATGAATTTATAAAGGGTGAAGATATTCTTGTTCCTTCAGAAAAAGAGGCCAAAGAGGTTGTCCAATTGACCATGATGATCATTTTCGGGTATGTCGATATAGCAAAAGATAGATGGCATTTTCAAGTTGATCGAACAAAATCAACTTGGACAGTTGCAATCAAAAATAAACAAGGCGGTCAATTAGGAAATATATGGGTTCTGAATGTCGATGCAAATAATCGGTTGGAGAAAATAAGTGACTACACTGGTTTCTAGAGGCGTCGAATTGAAGAGACTATTAGTGATATTCTTATTTCCATATTTAATGGGATGTGCTTCTTTGACAGATCGTTCACATTTGAAGGATATTGTAGATGATTCAAATGTACATAGAGTAATTTCGTTACAATTAGAAACTGTTGACAAACATCGAATTGCTGCAACTTATTATAATGCGGGCCGATCAAAGGTAATCATTCTAGCGCATGGATTTTTTAATAATAAAGACTCCTATCTTTTTAAGAGGATTGTAAAGAGCTTAGTTGATTCTTACGACGTTATTGCTTTTGATTTTCGTGGACATGGTAAAAGTAATGGTCTTTTTACCTGGACGACAAATGAGCCTCGAGACCTTGAAGAAGTTATTAGATATGCAAAGACACATGGGTATACGCAAGTTGGAATCATGGGTTTTTCATTGGGTGCTGCTGTTGCTTTGATCGAAGCCAGCAAGAATAGAGATATTAACTCTGTCATTGCGGTTAGCGCCCCATTTGATTTTGGACATATTGATTATCATTTTTGGGACCAGCGATGCTAGATGATTTAAGACTTAATATTGGATATAAGGGGATAGGTAAGGGTATCCGACCAGGAAATCCCTTTATGGATAAGATAAAACCTTTAGATGTTGTCTCAAAAATCTCTCCAACACCAGTTTTATTTATTCATGGATCGAAAGACTGGTTGATTAAACCATATCACAGTGAAAAGCTATTCAAAAATGCACTGGAGCCTAAGAAAATTATAATTATTCAAAATGCCGGGCATGCTGAAATGATTTATGACGCTTATCCTGATGAGTTCATGGGTATGTGTAAGGAGTGGTTTGAGCAAACATTGAAATAAATAATGTCACCAATTTATTAAAGAGGAGAAGCACATGCAATATGTTTTGATCATTCATGAAGTTGACTCTTATCCGGTATGGAAAGCTGTTTTTGATGAAGCGGCAGGTATTAGAAAGAGCGCAGGGGAGATCAGTTATCAATTATTGCGGTACGATAACGATTTAAAAAATATTGTTCATTTTTCAGAGTGGACTTCCCTGGAGAACGCCCGTTGCTTCTTCGAATCCAAGGAGTTGGTAGAGATCAGGAAAAAAGCGGGTGTAAAGACACCCAATTTTATTTATTTACAAGAGATGGAACGTGGCGTGCTTTAGTTCTCTTTAATAACTTGCAAAGCTCTCGATATCGTTAACTGACTGTCGTCAAGGCACTTTTTCTGCCAGATCAGATCGCTGGGGCAGAAGAATTCCTTTAATGTGTTTTTGGCAGCGGTACGCGCTGGGCCTGGATGTTCGTGGAAACGATTCTCATTGTAGAGCGCTTTAAAACCTCGTAACACGGAATGAGTGCCATATTCAGCGGCCATATAGGTGTATTTCTTATTCTGGGCTTCAAAATGATGGGCTAAATAATGGGCGAACGATCCTTCGGGTTTTCCACCGCCGATCAACGTGGTGTATATGGCATTGGGTCCTGTTGCAAATCTGCCTAATAACCAAAAAGTGTGTTTGAATTCGTCTTCCCCAAAAGTCAACAGATGGCAGTAGCCGTATTTCCCAAGACCGGAATGATAATCAATGTGAAAGATCTTAGGCGCTTGCCTGGTCCAAGAATTGATATGGTCATGGATAATTTGACCGGTCTCTTCAAACTTATGTCCTCCCCAGAAAAGGCCTTCCGGATAATCAAACTGTCCTGACTGCAGACAACCCTGTATATTGGCAAACCCGTATCTTAAGATTGTCCAAAGAGAGTAGAGTTCAAATGAAAAAAGCTTATTAGAGGGAGACGCTGGGCATTGAAGCCACGGTATCTTTTGAAGCAAAGGATGAGATCCGGCATAGGATTGAGACGCAAGCAGGAAATTACGATTAAGATCAACATTATTCTCATTAGTCCTTCGCTGCCATGCGAAGCCATAGGGATTAAGGGCGTGCACTAGAACGATCGCGGATGTTCCTAGATCAACAGGATTGTCCCGAAAGTTTTCTAACCATTTAATTTGTATTGCTGAACCCAGGAAACCTTCAATGCCATGCAGGCCGGAAGTCAATAAAAGGATCCGATCAGGATTCTTTGCGCCGAGAGTGGCAACATCAATAAAGAGTTCATTATCCTGTGTGTCTCGAGCAGAAACTTCATGAGAAACCAGATCCGCACGGACTGCCTGGGCAGCTTTTAAGAATCGTTGTCGCGCTTCATCATAATTTTGATTGAACATAGTATATAATGTACCAAAAAGAAAGCCATGTGTCCTGGTTATTCAAAAAGTCTTGCGTCAATCTTTGATATTATGAGATAATGAACCATGTTAAATAAGCTATCTTCAGCCGCGTTGGAGTGGCAATCATTACTTGGCCAAGAACGTGTTAAAATTCAAACGGAAGATTTGAAACGTTACCAAGCTGATACCTCAAGAGTCGAGAGGGTCATTGGTGCCGTATTGTTGCCAAAAACGCGCGATGAAGTTGTTGCAATTGTCAAGATTGCCGCTTTATATGGGGTGGCATTGTACCCTATTAGTAAGGGGAATAATTGGGGGCATGGCTCTGCGAATCCCGTGATGAATGATTGTGTCATCGTTGATCTATCTCAAATGAATGCCCTAAGTCGTTTTGATACGGAATTGGGCATTATCACCATAGAGCCCGGCGTTACTCAAGGGCAACTTTCCGATTTCTTATTAAAGAATGGGGATTTCTACTTAACACCAACGACAAGTGCCGGGCCAAATGCCACAATACTCGGCAATGCATTGGAGCGGGGCTTTGGTTTAGTACCTGTTTCAGATCACTTTTTATCGATCATGAATTTAGAAGTTGTTCTCGCCGATGGTTCGGTTTACCATTCTGCAATTCATGCCAAGGGTTGTGCGGATGTGTGTGATGTATTTAAATGGGGTATTGGCCCTTACATCGATGGTATATTCTCTCAAAGCAATTTTGGCATTGTCACTGCAGCCACCATCGCTTTAAAGCCTAAACAAGACTGTATGGAAATATTTATTATTGAGTTTATAGACCAAGAAGATTTGGAAAGTGCGGTTGTAATTGTCAGAAAGATCCTAAAGGAATTAGGTTGTTTTGCAAGCGCGATCTCTATTGTGAATGATTTACGTTTATCGGCGATGAATACCAACTATCCTTTTGAAGTGATCAAAAAGAATCCACAACAGGCCAAAGCAATATTAAGAAAGTTGGCTCAAGAAGGCGGGTTTCCTCCCTGGGCATGTGTAGGGTCTTTATATGCGCATCGATATGTTGTAGACGCCGTCAAAAAAGAACTGAAAAAGCTCGTAGGGCATAAACCGTGGAAGATACAGTTTGTTTCGAAAGCAAAAGCCGGGATGATCGAAGCAGTTCTTGATCGATTACCTAAAGGCATGTTTAAAACAATACGTAATCGCATTGATAAGATTAACATGACGCTTGATCTTGCATCAGGGCGACCCCGTGAAGAGGTATTGCACATCTGTTACCGTCAATTGCCTGGGGGGGTTCCCCAAGGGAAAACATTAAATCCAGCGCAAGATGGATGCGGCATTTATTGGTATGTTCCTTTTCTGCCGATGCAGGCAGATATTGTAAACAGGTATGTTAATTTTGTTGAAGCAACGTGTGATGCGTATGGCATTGAGCCAATGATTGTTTTAACTTCGTTATCAGAACGGTGTTTTGCGAGTCCGATCCCCATTGTTTTCGACCCTAAGAATATTGATCAAGCGAAACGTGCTAAGGATTGTTTAAACGCGTTAATAGAAGGCGGCCGAGCCATCGGTGTATATCCTCATCGTTTAGGCATTGAAATGATGGAGGATGTTGTAGAACCGGAGCATGCGTTCTGGGCGGTTCAACAATCCATAAAGGATGCGCTTGATCCTCAAAATATTATGTCACCAGGCAGGTATTCGCGATGATAGAAAAAATGGTAGCTATATTGGATGACGAACGCGTAAAGACAAATGATGAAGACTTGAAGCCTTACAGGGCTGATACAACGGGTGTGAAACGTGATATTTTAGCTGTTGTATATCCTAAGTCACGCGATGAAGTCATTTCGATAGTTAAGTTAGCTCATGAGAATAATATTTCCTTGTATCCGGTCAGCAAAGGAAATAATTGGGGCTATGGCTCGGCTAATCCTGCGAGTGATGGATGTGTGATTGTCATGCTGTCCGAAATGAAGAAGATCAGCGGATACGAACCTCACTTAGGTTTGATCACCGTTGAACCCGGCGTCACACAAGGACAATTGGCCAAATTTCTTTTAGAAAAGAATGATAAATATTTAACACCAACAACGGGTGCAGGGCCGGAAGGAAGTATTCTAGGGAACGCGTTGGAGCGAGGGTATGGTTTAGTGCCTTTAGCGGATCATTTTTTTGCTGTCATGAGTTTAGAAGCCATCTTGGCTGATGGTACGATCTATCGTTCAGCGATCAATGCTAAGGGATGTGAGGTTGTCGACAGGGTGTATAAATGGGGGATCGGTCCCTATTTAGATGGTTTATTTTCTCAAAGTAACTTTGGCATTGTGACCCAAATGACCATTGGGTTAGCGCCAAGGCCAGAACATGTGGAAACCTTCTTTTTTGATGTTGCGTCCGAAGCGGATCTTGAAAAGACAGTGGATCTGGTTAGAAATATATTGATCGAACACGGTGCACTCATTAGTTCGATCAAAATGATCAGTGCCCTGCAATTATTGTCGATGAGTTTGCCGTTCCCTTTTGATGATATTGAAAACACTTCTGAAGGTTTTGTAGCCCACTTGAAGAAGCAAGCCAAAAAAGCAGGGTATCGGCCGTGGACATGTGTCGGATCTTTTTATGGCCAGAGATCGATCATTAAGGCAGCAAAGCGTGCTTTAAAAACAAAAATAAAACCTCATGCTAAAAGGGTGATATTTCTAACACGGGCCCGTGTGCTTTTTCTTCAGAAGTTATTGGTCCCATTTCGTGGTCTAATTAAGGGATCACTATTCATGCAATTTCAAAAGATGCTAATTCCTCTTGATCTATCCGAGGGGCGGCCCAATGGCGGCGCATTGGCGTTATGTTATCGCCAACTACGTCGAGGGGTGCCAGAAGACATATCCAATTTAAATCCTGCGCGTGATGGGTGCGGATTATTTTGGTATGCACCACTTGTTCCGATGAAAGCAGCGCTTGTTCGTAAATTTATTACTTTTGTCGAAGCTACATGTGAAAAATATCGTATAGAACCATTGATCACATTATCAAGCGTTTCAGAAAAATGTTTTGATAGTACGGTGCCTATTTTATTTGATCCGAGCAATAGTGATCAGACGGAGAGAGCCAAAGCTTGTTTTCAAGAATTGCTAGAAGGTGGCCGTCAATTGGGTGTTTATCCATATCGGGCAGGCATCGACATGATGAAAGATTTAGTTGATGAAAAGCAACCTTTTTGGGCGGTGCAGCGTCTCATCAAAAAAGCCCTTGATCCAAAAGGCATAATGTCGCCTGGACGATATTCGAAGCAATGATCATCTGGTCTAAAGTCATCCAATCATAAGGGATCCAAGTAATGCAAAAAAGAATTTTAATAGTGGACGATGATTTGAGCATATGTAATTCATTTTCTATGCTTTTGCGTCTGGAAGGGTATGAGGTAGATGGGACAATCGATAGTGAAGAAGCGGCCATGCTTATTAACAAACATCAGTATAACGCATGTTTTTTTGACTACTGCACTAAGGGGCCGAACGGCTTAGATTTTGCGAAAATAATGAGAAATACTAATCCTCAATGTGCGGTGTTCATTATTTCCGGGATGCAGGGCATCGATGTTCTATGTGCAAAGCAGATGGAGGCGGGTTTGCTGACCGGTATTTTTAGGAAGCCTTTTGATATAGCAGAAGTATTGCAAAATCTGACTGTTGTTCTTGCTTAACGCTCACTCGTTCTTGGGTCGTTAGGAAGAGTAACGCGAAAAGTTGATCCCGCTCCCAGTTTGCTCTCTACCCAAACCTTGCCCCCGTGAGCCTCAACGAATTTTTTAACAATGGCCAGTCCCAACCCCATGCCACCCTTTTTATGGGATGTTTCTAATTTATCGAAAACCTTTTCGATCCGCTCCGGATCAATTCCAACACCAGTGTCGCTAACACAACATTCAGAGAACCCGGATCCCTTTAGATCATTGGCTCCCACAGTAACAGTACCGTTATCCGTATAATTAATGGCATTAGAAATTAAGTTTTGAAAGATCAAAGTTATCAAATTGGCATCGGCATAGGCTGTAAAATCCGCGGGGACATTATTAACCAAAGCCGTATTCGAAACTTCCGCCAATGGTTTCATATCTTGCAGAAGTCCCTCAACCAAAGGGAACAATTGGATCTCCTCCAGGACTAGATTTCTTTGAGAAGCTTGGTCTATCTCTTCTTGAACAACTTTAACAATGAGCGTGTCTAGGCGAATAATGTTGCGCTTTAACTCCTCGAGGTATCTGTTAGAAGTGTCGCTTTGGATTTCTTTAGAAAGGGACTTCTTAAGGAGAGAAGTGGCCATCCCAATCGCGGCAAGCGGGGTTCTAAGATCATGAGCAACGAAAGATAGGTGTTCAGCACGTTGGTTCTTTATATCCAATGCTTTTCTATCCGAATAAGTTTTTACAGCAAGAGCGATCGATTTATCAATAACACGATTAATTGTATGTGTTTCAGGGCCGTCAAGTTTGGTGATATTCTTCTGAGCTAAGTCCAGTATGACATAGCGAAGCGCATTATATTCCGCCACAAGTTCCTCAACATCAAAACCAATGCGGAGGCGATCTAAGCCGTGAGTAACAGGGCTTTTTTTTAACTCATCCATTAAAGTTTTATCAGTATCAAATATTGAAAGCTCGTAAGACAATTCTTCAATTAAATCAGGAATATGATCAGTTAATGTAGGAGTGTCCAGATCTTTTGCTATGGGCAGAGTTTTTACTATATTCCGCCATGAAATAAGTAATGTATGGGATTCTTTTTTGATCAGCAGTGAGAATTTGTTTAGATTTTCATTAGGCATGCAATGATCATAGTAGAAATATGATCAAGAGGCTATTGTACTCGGGTATAGTTAGATTAGTTCGTAGCTGGCACATGTAAAAAAGTCGAGACACGCTAAAATATTGAGTAAGAAAAACCTAGTGTGTCCCGACTTTTTCCATTATACCCCGGTACAATTGATTCATTTTAGTTTATCCCTAGGATACCCTCATGAAGGCAGACGAGTTACCAATTAAGAATTACAAGATGCCTTTAGAAAGAAAACAAATTTACATCTTAGATGATGATGAATCGGTACTCCGTTCGTTAAAAGTACTCATGGTTTCTTATGGATTTGCGGTGGATATATTTTCTTCTGGAGAGGGCTTTTTTAGTACGGTGCCTAATAGCGCTCCGGGCTGTTTAATCTTAGACATTCATTTAGCCGGAATGAATGGGTGGGATATTATGCAAAAACTTGCGGAAACAGGCTCCACCCGTCCGGTTATTGTTATCACGGCGGATACGGATGATAGCTTTAAGGATAAGGCCTTAAAAGCTGGGGCAGTAGGGTTTTTACAAAAGCCATTCGAAGATCATCATCTGCTTCATATGGTCAATGAAGCGTTTGACGTGACGCGATTAACAACATAATAAGGGAGTAATCATGAGTCAGCAAATAATTAAATCAGAGTGCGTACAACTTAAAGAGAAATCGGGCGTTGATCCCGCTGTTTCTGATCAACAATCAGCGCGGGTGCTCACACAAGCGATCGAGGATGATCCGGCATTATCTTCGGTAGCCAAAGGTATTCATGTTACAGTTCATGGCGACGTAGTTACATTAGATGGAACGGTATCTACCGAACAACAAATGAACCTAGCTACTAATACAGCAAAGGCTGTTGGAGTGGATGATAAAGTCATCAATCATTTGGGGTTAGTCAAGAAATTGGCCACAAAGGTTAATGATGGCGCTGCTGACAAGAGGGAGTCATAGGTCGTGAGCAATGATATAAATAAACAAAGTATGAGAATAGATGAGTTGCTAGGCGCAAGACTCCCAGAGCATGTCGGGATCATTCCAGATGGGAACAGAAGGTGGTCTGAGCATAAAGGAATGTCTAAAGAAAAAGGCTACGAACATGGAATTGATCCCGGCCTGAAACTTTTTAGATTGTGCCAGCAGGCAGGGATTAAAGAGGTCACGTATTATGGGTTTACTACAGATAATACCAAAAGACCGGCGGAACAAAAAAGAGCATTTACTCAGGCTTGCGTTAAGGCTGTTAAAATACTATCTACCGAAAATGCCTCCCTATTGGTTTTAGGCAACAGCGATTCACCGTTGTTCCCTAAAGAATTGATGCCTTTGACAAAACGAACAATTTTTGGAAAAGGAGGGATCAAAGTAAATTTTCTAGTCAATTATGGTTGGGAATGGGACTTAAATTCTTTGAAGAAGGTCGATCCAACCCAGAAAAATATTGTCAACCACATAAAGTCCGCAGAAATTTCCAGAATTGATCTGATCATCCGCTGGGGAGGGCGAAGAAGATTGAGCGGGTTTTTACCTGTACAATCGATATACGCAGATCTGTATGTGCTCGATGATTATTGGCCCGATTTCAAGCCGAACCAGTTCTTTCAAGCCTTGAACTGGTATCAGGAACAAGACGCAACGTTGGGTGGTTGATTGGAATGGTTTAATTTTGCTAGGGAAGTTGAAACTTAACGACGGAGATTAAAGAATGAGAGGGAAGCATGGCTAGGATTGGGATCTTAATTGATAATAAGTTTGAGGATTCAGAATACAGTAAACCTGCTGCAGCTTACAGAAAAGCAAAACATGAACTGGTGCATTTAGGGGTAAAAAAGGGGACCGTTACAGGCGAAAAAGCAGGTCTGAAAGTTAAGGTTGAAAAATCAGTTGTCGGTGTGTCTGTTAGTGATTTCGATGCCCTTTTTATACCCGGCGGGTATTCTCCGGATCAGTTAAGGAGTCATGATGAGGTGGTTTCATTTGTGAAACAATTTGGCAAAGCCAGTAAGCCGATTTTCTTTATTTGCCATGGAGCTCAATTATTGATCACGGCGGACCTTTTAAAGGGTCGTAAGATCACAGGATGGAAATCGCTTATTCAAGATATTAAGAATGCTGGCGCAGAATATCTTGATCAGGCGGTCGTTGAAGATGGGAATTTCATTTCAAGCCGTTGTCCCGCAGATATTCCGGCATTCATTAAAGAAACATTAAATAAGCTTAAGTAATAGCATATTCAAGAATTATATCGAAGAGTTAAATAGGAGATCAACACATGAACAAGATTGTAACTAAAGATGGGACACAAATTTATTATAAGGACTGGGGTTCAGGTCAGCCCGTAGTTTTCAGTCACGGGTGGCCGTTGAGTTCTGATAGCTGGGAGGCTCAAATGCTTTTTCTGGCTTCTAATGGTTATCGTTGTATTGCTCATGACCGCCGAGGCCACGGGCGTTCCGATCAGTCGTGGCAAGGTAACGATATGAACACGTATGCGGATGATTTAGCAAATCTGATCGAAAAGTTAGATCTGAAAAATGCTGTTCTGATCGGGTTTTCGGCCGGAGGCGGTGAAGTGGCTCGGTACATAGGTCGTCACGGCACGGATCGTTTAGATAAAGCGGTGCTGGTTTCGGCAGTCCCGCCGTTAATGTTAAAGACAGCAGCGAATGCGGGAGGATTGCTATTGGAAGTTTTCAATGGTATTCGAGCCGAATCCATCGCGGATCGATCTAAATTTTATAAGGATCTTGCCAGTGGTCCTTTTTTTGGTTTTAACCGCCCTGATGCAAAGATTTCACTGGGCATGATCGATTCCTTCTGGCATCAAGGGATGCATGCTGGCCACAAGAATACATTCGATTGTATCAAAGCATTCTCTGAGACGGATTTCACTGAGGACCTTAAAAAGTTTGATATACCGACACTGATCATTCACGGTGATGATGACCAGATCGTGCCGATCGGCCCTGCAGGTATGGCGGCTTCGAAACTTGTCAAAAATTCGATCCTGAAAGTTTATAAAGGCGCGCCGCACGGTCTTACCGATACGCACAAAGAACAACTCAACGTCGATCTACTTGCTTTTCTCAAGGCAGAAAAATTAACGTAATTATTTTTTAGAAAGGATTTATATGGCCTACACATTACCTAAACTAAATTTCGCATTCGATGCTCTTGAGCCGCATATTGATGCGCGGACTATGGAGATACATTACACAAAACATCACCAGGCCTATATTGATAATCTTAATAAAGCTATCAAGGGCAAAGCTGACTTAGAAAGTAAAAGCATCGAAGATCTGATATCCAATCTTGATGCTGTCCCGCAAGAGATCCGTACTATCGTACGCAATAATGGAGGAGGCCACGCCAATCACTCTTTATTCTGGAATGTGATCGGCTCCCGATCAGGGGGAGAACCTGTGGGTGAAGTAGCCCTCGGTATCAAGAAGACCTTTGGTACATTCGATGCTTTTAAAGAAAAATTCGTACAAGCGGCTATGACACGTTTCGGCTCCGGCTGGGCATGGCTTTCGGTCGATATAGACGGGACGTTAGAAATCTCCTCCACGGCAAATCAGGACAGTCCCATCATGGAAGGCAAAGCACCGCTCCTGGGAATTGATGTCTGGGAACACGCCTATTATTTACATTATCAAAACCGTCGTGCCGATTATATTGCGGCATTCTGGAATGTGGTCAATTGGAAAGAAGTTGAACGGATCTCGGAAAGTTTGTCTATTGTAAGACTGTAACGGAAGAATCATAGTAAAAGGCTCCAGCTATCAAAGCAAAATAAACTCCTGTAACGTAATCGGTTGCAGGAGTTTTGTTTTTACGCATCATTTTAAGTTGGAGTCTTGTAAGTATCAGATAAGGTTTTGAAGAGATGTGCTGATCGTGTGAAAATAAATACTTGCATCTGCAACTAATAGATGGTATATTTTTTTGTAAAGGTTGCAAATGCAACTAAAAGGAAGAGTGATATGGAAACGCTGCAAGAATATAAGAAGATGGGAATAAAGGTGGGGGCTGGAAAATACCATGAAGAAATTGTTTATGGGATCGGGCTTGTTTATATTTCGATGGTGAATGTCATTGATGCTTACCTTAAGCAATACGATCTGACGCCGACTGATATGAATATTTTAATGTTAGTCAAACATCAAGGGGAAAGTCAGGGGATCTCCCAGGTAGATCTGGGGCACAGATTGATGGTGACGGCGCATAACATGACCAGGGCGATTCAGCGATTGGAGAAGAAGGGTTTGTTAAAAAGGGTTAGTTACAATAAAGATGCCAGGGTCAATTTAGTGACCGTAACGACCAAAGGGTCACGCCAATTAGATGTGATCTGGCCTGGGTATGAAAGGAAATTGCATGACCTAGCAGGTAAGCTCTCTGTCGATGATCAGAAGGACTTGGCGGGCCTGTTACAGAAGTTGTTAAATAATAAGGGAGCATAGATGGAACGTACGTGCGGATCAAGATCATTCAAGGCATTAGCTACGACTCAGTTTGTGAGTGCTTTTAGCGATAATCTTTTCAAGGTCATTGTTTCATTTTATGCCATCCAGGTCTTAGTAGGGGCTGGAGAGGTCACGCGGTTTGTCAGCATCATCGGCATTCTTTTTATCCTGCCCTTTGTGGTTTTTTCACCGTTCGGCGGCTATTTAGCGGACCGTTTCTATAAGAGGAACGTGATCGTGGTGATGTTTGGGGTCAAGGTGCTATTAGCCTTGTTAGCGTGTTGGGGTTTGTATCAAGGGAACCTGTGGTTCTTGAGCGCGATGTTGTTCCTATTCGAGAGTGACAGTGCTTTATTCAGCCCTTCCAGAGCAGGTTTATTAGCAGAGCTCTTAAATGAAGAGGAAATATCGAAGGGCAATGGTTACATGCAAATGGTGACTTTTGTCGGCATTATTTTGGGAACAGCTTTGGGGGGCGTTTTATTCAATAAGTTTCACAGTCAATTATACATTGTGGGTTTTTTCATGACCGCGCTGATGATCATTGGGTTTATGGTTAGCAATTGGATCAAACTAGAGAAAGTCGAAAAAGAGTTCACTAAAAAGAACATTTATGAGGAATTTGGACTTGCCTTGAAGGGTATTTATAAAGATCAGGGCTTGTTCCTGACGATGATGGCGTTAGCCTTCTTTAATTTTATCGGCACTATTTTTCAAATGAATATTCTGGTCTACGGTCCGCATGTTTTGCATGTCGGTGAGATCCAGATCAGCTTTCTATTACTGGCTGTTTCTTTTGGGATAGCATTAGGGAGCATCTTGGCGGGAGCTGCTTCTGAAGGGAAAGTTGAATTAGGGCTGGTTCCTTTAGGTGCTTTAGGGATCTCCATAATGACCTTAATGCTTGGGTTAAATGGTCATTATTATGCCGTTATATGTTTTTTATTTATTTTAGGTATTTGCGGAGGTTTTTATACCGTTCCGTTAAACGCGTTCTTTCAACAATATGCGCCTGCAAAATATCGAGGGATGTACTTATCGGTTCTAGGGATTGTGACAGCTTCGGGATCCTTAGTTGCTGGGGGGTTTTTGTGGTTGGTTGGAGGTCAGGCGGGCGTCACGGCAGATAAAGTCTTTATAATTTGTTCAGGGTTTGCATTGATGGCGACAGCCCTCATTTTAGTCAAGCTTCCCATAGCCTTACTACGGCTTGTTATTTGGTTGCTTGTTCACACTGCTTATAAATTAAAGACGATCAGAAGTGAGTGTGTTCCGGAGCATGGCGGCGCATTATTAATTTCTAATCATATTTCTTACGTGGATGCTGTTTTGATCGCGGCGGCTTTAAAAAGACCCGTCCGTTTTATGATGGCCCGCAAGGTCTACGAACTGCCGTTCCTTAATGTTATTTTCCGTATCGCTAAAGTAATTCCTATCGATAAAGATGAGGGCCCTAAAGCTATTATTCAAGCGTTAACACAGGCAAGAGAAGCGATCCAGCAGGGAGAATTGGTTTGCATTTTCCCGGAGGGTGTTTTAACACGAACAGGCAATATGCTTCCCTTTAATAAAGGCTTCGAGCATATTATGAAACATGTGGACGCTCCCATTATTCCGTTATATCTAGATAATATCTGGCCAAGTATTTTTAGTTATTCTAAGGGTAAGTTCTTTTGGAAATTACCCAGGTTCACTTTATATCCGGTCTCTATTGTATTTGGACAGCCCATGCCGGCAGCTGCTAAGGCACATGACGTCAGACAAACGGTGCAGGAGTTAGGGGCTGAGGCGAATATTTTAAGAGGAGCCTGGCGGAAGAAATTACATTTAGCCTTTATCGATGAGGTGAAACGCCATCCATTCAAGTTCTCGATGGCGGATTCTATGGGGCTGGAATTTAACTATGCCAGAACTTTTGCGGCGGTTGTTTCTTTATCGAGGATCATATTTCCAAAGCATCGAAGACCCATGGAAACCAATGAGATGGTGGGCGTCTTACTGCCTTCTTCTTGCATGGGGGCCATTGCTAATCTTGCTGTGGCTTTTCCGGGAAAGGTCCCGGTGAATTTAAATTTCACCCTGTCAAAAGAAGCTTTTGATTCGTGTGTTAAACAATGCAATATGAGAACGATCATCACCTCAAAGGCATTCATTGAGAAATTAGGGATGACGCCCATTGAGGGGATGGTGTACTTAGAAGATTTGAAACAGCAGATCAGTCCCTTAAAGAGCGCGGCGTATTTTTTATCGGCCATTCTTTTGCCAAAAGAGTTCTTAAGTAATCTATACGTTAAAGGCGATAAGTCTAATGTTGATGATGTGGCGACCGTCATCTTCTCCAGCGGTTCAACCGGAGAACCTAAGGGAGTGATGTTGACGCATGGGAATATTTTTTCGAACATTGAGAATTTCTATCAGGTCTTTAATATCCAAAAGGATGATGTTGTTATTGCGGCGCTGCCGTTCTTTCACTCTTTTGGCTTTACCGCGACGATGTGCTTCCCGTTAGGAACAGCGGTAGGGGTTGTCTTTCATACCAATCCTTTAGATGCTTCCACCATCGGGAAAATGGCGCTTCGATATAAGGCAACGATCCTTATGGGAACCCCGACCTTTATGTCGGCGTATATCAAAAAATGTACTCAGGAACAGTTTGCCCATTTACGCATGGCGCTTGTCGGTGCCGAAAAACTAAAAGAAAGCCTCGCCGGTGCGTTCAAAGAAAAATTTGGCATTATGCCTATGGAAGGTTATGGCGCCACAGAATTATCGCCCATTGCCATGGCAGGGATCCCGGATTACGTGATAGAAGCAACCAATGAACGTCAGGTTGGTAATAAATTCGGGATGGTCGGGAATCCCATCCCGGGCGTTGCCGCCAAGATCGTTGATCCGGACACCTTTGAAACAAAAGGATCCAACGAAAATGGCCTGCTGCTGATCAAGGGGGCCAATGTGATGAAAGGGTATTTAAATAATCCTATAAAAACAGCGGAAGTGATCAAGAACGGTTGGTATATCACCGGAGACATAGCCGCCATGGATGAAGATGGTTTTATTAAGATCACGGATCGTTTGAGTCGTTTTAGTAAGATTGCCGGAGAAATGGTCCCGCACATTAAGATCGAAGAGAATATCATGGAAGCGATCGGAGCCATTGATGCTGTGGTTGCTGTCACATCTGTTGCCGATGAGAAAAAAGGCGAACGGTTGATCGTCCTGCATACAGTGGATATCGATATTGAGTTTATTATTGAATTCCTGACAAGAAAAGGGATCCCCAATTTATGGATCCCAAAGAAAGACAGCTTTTATAAGGTGGATACCATCCCTCTGCTTGGGACCGGTAAGGTGGATTTAAAGAAGATCAAGACCTTGGCACAAGAATTAGTTCAAAAGGAGAGCTTATGAAATGGCTTTTAACAGTCTTCGTACAATTGTTGTTTGCGTTATTTATGTATTTGATGGGGTCGATCTTTTTTGGTGCGGCTTTGGTTCCCGGATTGGCGATATTGCTGAAAGTTTGGAACGCAACAGCGGCGACAGTTACATTATTAAGGCTTTTTTGCGTTGGAATTGCTTTGTCATTGGGATTTTTTATTTTTGGTATAATGCTTATTGTTTTTGTTGGACTTTTTCGCACGGTTTTTCAATTGAAACTAAAAGAAGGCACACACCCGCTAACTTCCCCTGAAGCCATGAAATGGGCTTTTATAAGCTCATTATTCCTGATGATCCATTATACGTTCATTGATTTTATCCTGCTGACACCTTTTGCCAATCTGCTATTTCGTCTTTTGGGGGCTAAGTTGGGCAAGAATGTGCAGTTCAATTCAAAATACGTGTTCGACGCGACCCTTTTGGAGATCGGCGATAATACGGTTATAGGTGGCGGCGCTATTATCAATTGTCATATAATTGAGCGGAATTCTTTAAGACTTAAGAAAGTTAAGATCGGCCGCAATGTGCTGCTTGGATCTCATTGCACCATCATGCCGGGATGTGAGATCGGGGATCATGCCATTATCTCCGCTGGTACGATCGTTCCTAAAGGCACAATTGTTCCGGCGCGGACGGTATTTGCGGGACGGGAGCGTGAGCTTAAAAAAGATGCTCGCGAAAATTAATGGGGGATCTTATGTTAGTGATATGGATCATATCGATCATGGTTACGTTATACATTGCTGACCAGAAGAAGCTTCAGATGGCGGGGTATTTCTTCCTGGCACTCATCACCGGTCCTATAGCTGTCATCATCGTTTTATTGATGTCGCCCGGCAAGGATCA
>JANNCL010000196.1:0-6554 GCA_031386565.1 Candidatus Omnitrophota bacterium | reverse complement strand
GGCCAACTGTACAAATCTTGAAGGGTAGCTTTTTTATCCATGCCCTTACTGTACAGCCTTCAGTAAACGTGTCAAGTTTTCAGAGAGCGATTAGCGTCGATAAAACGACGTTTTTCTTGTACAACAAAGTCAGGTGATCCTAAAATCTTAATCAAACATTTTGTCAATATCCGTAGAAAGCTGATCATAGAAATTGCTTCAACTGAAGATTGCCTAGATCCATTAAGTAAGAAATAGATAAACGATCGATTTTCTGAACGTACGAGACTTCAAACGGATATAGAAAAATCAGGTTAATTCCATAAGATGCAAACTTTAATAATATGTAAAGGTTGTTCAGAGAGTAAACCGCATCAAGCACAAGGATATTGCCGGAATTGTTATCATAAATTTATAGTTAGAGGCACTGGTAATTTTGATAAAAACGACACCGAAACCTACCAAAAACATCTATCTGTCATAAAACAAAAGATTTCAGTAACGCAAAAGCAACGACGTAGTGAAAAAAACGCCATTATTTCTCAATTAACATCAGCAAAATTGGGAGAATTATACAGTACACAAAAAATGTCAATGGGGGACATTGCTAAACTATTCAATTGTTCCAGAGTTTATATCATGCTTTTGCTAAAGAAATACAATTTACCTATTCGTTCTAAATCAGTCGCGCGTGGTGAAGCGAAAAAGAAGGGAAAAAATGTAGGATTTAGTTCAATTAATGAGAAATTCTTTAAAGAACAAACACCAGAAATGGCATATGTTCTTGGTTTTATATATTCTGATGGAAATATTGACAATCAACACAATCATTTCTCTATTGCTCAAAAAGAACCGGAAATTCTCTATAAGATTAAAGATTTAATGTCTTCTGAACATCAAATCATAAGAAAAAATAACCAAGACATTTACGTCTTAACAGTTGGAAATAAAATTATGGTTGATGACTTACTTTCATTGGGTTTAACGCCTAATAAAAGTTTAGATGCAAAGTTTCCTGCTTTAAGAAAAGATTTATACTGTCATTTTATTCGTGGATATTTTGATGGCGATGGCAGTATATGTTTATCTAATAAAACTTGGCGCATTAATTTTACTTCTGGATCAAGAGACTTTCTCATCGGTTTGGAGGAAGTTATGGCTAGTTGTACAGGATGCACCAGAAAACCAGTCTATATTTCATTTAAGACAAAAGAACGGAAGTTGGTTTATAGCAAAAAATCAGATTTAACCATGATATATAATTACTTTTATGATGAAATAACTAGAATGAAAGGAATCTTTTTAGATAGAAAGCATGAGCTATTTAAACAAAGCGTTGACCAAAACGGCATAAAAGACTATTAATACAACTTCTTATAATATATGTTATGTTAAGTAGTTATATATAAAATGCGTCCCATGTTCTTTTAACCACCGTTCCTCCTGTTTATAGTTCGGCATCACACTTTCGACCTCCTGCCAGTACTTTTTGCTGTGATTCTGCTGCTTTAAGTGCATCAATTCATGTACCACTAAATAATCCAGCACATTTCGCGGCATCAGGATCAACTTCCAGTTAAAAACCAAAGTTCCCTTTGAACTGCAGGATCCCCAACGCGTCTTGGCTTCTCCAACCCTTATGTTTTTATACATTAAATTACACAATCCCGCATAGTGATCAACCCTTTTTTTCAAAACTTCGAGAGCTTTGGCCTTATAGGCATTTTTTTCATCGCGACTGATCAAGACCTTGGGTTCTTCAGCTCTTTTTTTGAAAAATTCCTGTTTCTTGATGATCCAAGCAGATTTCTTACTTAAAAGCCTATCGATCTCGCCAAGGGATACCCAATGAGGCGCACGAACAATAAGTTTTGCGGATCTGTTAACCAACAGACCAATGCTTTTTCTTCTGCAGCGAATTATTTGATCGATCTTTATTGGAGGATTCACCATATGGATCAACGGATCAGCAATTCAATCAAAAATTCAGTACCATTTTCTTCACTTGAATCCACTGATATTCTTCCATGATGATTGTGGATCGTTGCTAAAGCTGAATACAATTTAAGACCAGCGTTGTAGTCATTGTTCTTAAAAAAAGGTTTAAAAATTTCCCTGGATTCTTTATTTGATAACCCCACACTTGAATGCCTTAAACTTAAGTTAACCCACTTTGAATCATAATCCAAAGAAACAAAAATATCGCCACCATAACGAGCAATGATCGCAATAGAATACTCCAAAAAAGACATCAGAGCCGTTTCTAGGTGCTTCTGTGATCCCGATATCTTGATGATCTCCCCAGGTTGATAATACTTAAATATCAATGGTTTCTTTATCAAGTACAACTTCTCAATTGCGCTCTCAGCTTTAACAACCAACGATTCGATCAGACCTGTAATATTAAAGACGGTCACTTCCATTTTTATCGGCTGCGTGTAATCTTTTAACTCAATCAGAATATTTGTTATATATCTCGCATCATGTTCAATGGGTGATTGACTTGCAAAAGCATTAATACGGTCAAGAGGCTCTCCAAACTCTTTGATCATCAAGTCGGTAACTTCTTCAAATGATTTATACCTATTCAACGCCGCGATCTGTTCATGCATACTTTTATTTTCAATCGAGATCTGATTGATAGATTTTTTAAAAATAAACCGCTCCACCAATGACTGCGACACACGGAATAACGGGATGCTCATGATCCCAATCAGCATCAACGCAAGAAATGACGCTGTGTTGGAATTATAACCAAATAAATAGTGCAAATATCTTTCAATACCCCATATATAGATCATGAATAATAAGGATAACAACAAGATCGATATGGAGAATGCCGAGTTCCTTTTTACAAGGATATGGATCTCCATCAAATGATACCTGATAATGGAAAAAGAAATGATTAACAAACTGATGGGTATTAAATAAACACCCCATGGATAAACAGGCACGTTCAACATAGGTAAAAAAGCATCAAACGCACCGACAATACCAACAAATGAGCCAATGAATAAATATCTCAACTGCTTCTTTTTTTCAAAAGTTGATTTAATGTATTTACGATGCAAGAGGGTTAACCCATACCCCATCAAAAAAAGGAACCAAAAAGGAAGAAAAAAGAAAATCGGTCCAGGCTTACAACAATATTTCAAGGTCGCAATACTGTGAACATTGGATATAAAAAGCTTTGGGAATATGATCACAACAATCGAATAAATTATCGTGAATAAATAATATAAGAATAACTCAATTTTCTTAGGATCTGAGCGCCCTGTAAAAAGAACACAGAAATGAAAAAAAAGGACCGGAATAAAAATTGCGGCGGAATTCAGGGTTAACGAGTAATAATAAGCAGACCCCCAATCATACGAGGTTAACGACAGAAATAAATACATCCCGATCAAACCTATGATCAAAGATATCATTCCTGATAAACCTTTCAACAGACTCCATGGGGGAACCAAAAGAACAAACCCGGCATTTATGAACGACGCCAAACATACTAATAAACTAGCTAATGATAGATTATCCATATTAAATATTTCTAAATCACGATTTGTTCCGGGGATCTTCCGTGAGGAGTCATTGCCTCAACCGCTGTAATGGTGATAACAGCTAAATGATAGTTGGGATCCGCAGGTCCGGCAAAATATTGACGCAACATAGGGACATTCTCAAAAACAAGTTCTTTTTTCTTAATATCATCCACGATCAGTGCTGTGCCAGTTGCCCGGCAATACCACATTTTTCGGTCAACAAAACAAACTTCGACTTTAGGATTAGATCTGATCTGAGGTATGGTGCGTGAACGGCCAAGTAAGGCTAATAATAACTCCCCTTCTTCCGTTAAATATGGCATCATCGGCCGAACTCGAGCCTGATCCCCCTCCGACGTGACTAAGAAACCAAAACCTGCATCACGGATTATATCGATCGCTTCTTCTGTTGTCATACTTTTTTTCCTTCGGTTATCTAAAAAATTATGATTTAATCGCGAATTTAGATGTCCCTATAAATTCTTTATTCTTAACAGCGATCAACTCCGCGCATACAGACACAGCTATTTCTTGCGGTGTCTGACTGCCGATATCAAATCCCATCGGAATTGAAACCCGTTTTAACATCCGTTCATGAACACCGGAATCCTTCAAACGTTTCAGGAATTTGATACGCTTTGGTTGGCTCGAAATAACACCAATATACACAGCCTCGGTATTGATCGCTGCTTTTAAACATTCAAAATCATACTCATTGCCCTGCGTAACGATCGTTACAAAAGTATTGGCAGATATAACGACTTTTGATAATTCTTTGGCATGGTCCCCCAAAATAAGTTTATTAATATGTGGAAATCTTTTTTGGGATGCATACTCTTTGCGATTATCAATGACAGTAACATCAAAGCCAATAACTTTAGCCATCCACGATAAGGGCAAAGCAATGTGACCAGCCCCACAAATGATCAATCGCTGTTTAGGGGCAAAAGGTTCTATAAAAACCTTCATTTTTCCGCCGCAAACAGATTCACCCTCCCGTCCAAAGTAATTATATGTGACCGTAACAGGCTTTTGTGAACTGATAGTCCTTAAACACTCCGCGATCGCCGCTTTTTCATTCCGGCCGCCGCCGATCGTCCCCCAAGATGAACCATCTGGGTATACGATCATTTTGGCGCCAGCTTTACGGGGTGTACCCTTGAGCGTCGCTTCGATGATCGTCGCAAACGCAAATGGCCTATCCAATGCCAATGATTCTACAGCTTTAAGAAGAATATCTTCCAATTTATTTAACGTAGGCCTTTATGATCTTTTGGTCTTCAACAGGCTTATCACCAGGTCCAGTGATGGTATTTTCTATAGCAGAAACAGCTTCATATCCGCTAACAACTTCACCAAAGATCGTATGCTTATTATTCAACCATGGTGTAGGTGCCGTTGTGATAAAGAATTGGCTTCCGTTTGTAGAAGGACCGGAATTTGCCATGGCCAAGATACCTTTATGATCAAAAACCAAACTTGCTGAGAATTCATCTTCAAATGGACTCCCCCAAATACTTTCACCGCCGCGACCAGTTCCTTCTGGATCACCACCCTGGATCATGAAGTTCCTAATAACACGATGAAAGATCAATCCGTCATAGTAGCCCTTTTTTACAAGACCAACAAAGTTTTCAACTGCTTTAGGCGCTTCATTAGGATACAATTTTAATTCAACATCACCTTGATTTGTTTGGAACACGACTGTGGTAGGCATCTCTTCTCCTTGTACGTTGGTTAAAATAGCGAATGGGACAATGAAGATGAACATCAAAAGAACGATTTTACGCATCTGCTTTCTCCTTGTAGTAGTTGCGGAAAGCTTTTAACTGTTCCCGCAAATGTTTAATTTCTTCATCCATGATCGCCTTAACATTGTCAAATTCTTTGCGATGAGAACGTTCGCTATCCAATTGGCTCTGCAGCCGATCAATGATCTTGTTCTTTTCATACAAAAGAACTTCTAGCTTATCGATCTTTTCATCCATAGAATTGGATAAGAACTCCTCTTGCGGAGCATCTTCGATCGGTTTTGAGATATCGATGCTAGGAGCATCGACAACTACATGTGTATGGGACACATCTGGACGAAGATGAGGTTTTCTCCATAGAAATTTAAAATTAGGAGGATTTAATTTAACATACATTTCCGGCCACAATAAACGATAGGCAGTAAATAACCCCGCGCATAAGATGATTATAAGAATTAAAGGAAACATAGTGTTAATTGATATATAATTGTACCATGATTTCAACAGTTATACTTAGCGCCGGGCAAAGTCGTCGTTTTGGTTCCCCAAAAGCTTTAGCGACTATTAACAATACAACAGCAATTGAATTTATTCAACATAAGCTTTTAAATTCACCTGTTGATGAGATCATCGTAGTTTTAGGTCATCAACCCGAAGTCATAACACCGCATATCATAAAAAACTTAAAAATAAAGGTCGTTCATAATACCGATTACGAAATGGGACAACTTTCTTCGATCAAATGCGGCTTAGGAGCTTGTTCCAACGACAGTTCTGCTGCCTTTGTTTGGCCGGTAGACTGCCCATTTATATCTCTCACAACGATCGCTACGCTTGTTAACAAGCATGAGCAAAATTTATCAAAAAATATCATACCGACAAATCAAGGTAGAAAAGGACACCCTCCGCTGCTGACCGCTGAACAATACAAAGATATATTTAATACCCCGATAGAACATGGTTTAAATAACCTATTAAATGAGAACAACTCGATACTTGTTGAGATTAACGATAACGGGATCCTAAAAACCTTCAACACCCCTGAAGAACTTAAAAAACTAAACGTCTGATCATTTAAGAACTAATACTTTTGCGGAGAATTCACAACGTACATACGCATTGCCCAAGAGCTTCTGGAATTTTATACTTTTCCATGAGCCAGTGGCGTTGGATTGAATATCGGTAATGATGTCTCCTCCTAAGATAGCCGCTTCTTGCTTTAACTTTGGCAGTACATCATCCAACGTTTGACGGCGCTCAGTTGTGACAGTGACAATACCGATCT
>JANNCL010000195.1:0-1817 GCA_031386565.1 Candidatus Omnitrophota bacterium | reverse complement strand
TTTAAGCTTTGCTTTTAAAGCCCCAGCAAGACGTGCAAGCATATTGATATTAATGCGTTCAATATTTGATTCTTCCAACCGTGAAATTGTCTGTAGACTCGTTTGGGCTTTCTTTGCCAATTCTGCTTAGCTTAAATGTCTCTTTTGCCTAAGCTGCGCAATCTTATAGCCTATTTGAAGCTTTACAATTTCTTCATCATAGTCTTTTTTGAAATCCGGATCTTTTTGACGTTTTTCTTCAAGATATTGATCAAATGTTCGTGGTTTAATTATTTTGTTCTTCATATACCCTCATTTCATTTTGGTAAACTTTACTTTAACACGCTCTGACTACCTCTCCATACCCTGCTCGTTACTTTTCTGAAACATCTCCAAGCTTCGACCTTGCATCTTTAATATATCCGTCACAGTGTGTTTAACAGCATTACGTCCCCATGAATCATTCATTTTTGCAATCGTAGTTTCACGATCAATGTTTGTTTTAAACCGCGTATTTTCGCGTTCAATGCTACGTTCTCCGGCAATTACGTATAATTTGGTTTCTTCTTTCGCGCGGCTTATTTGAACATATGTTGACTGTCTTGAAGCCATCGATTCCTGGGCATAGCCAAAAACCTTAGCACGTTCAACTGTAATACCCTGTGATTTATGCGTTGTGGCTGCCCAACCATAATCTAACTTATGGTACGCTTTCAAATCCACTGCTTTAACATCACCATTATCTAATTTAATACGAACTGTACGTTGCGCTAGATCCACATTTAACACATCACCACGTTGCCCATTTCTTACATCTAGCTTATAGTCATTCTTTGTAAAGATAACCCTATCACCTTTGGCCAATTCTATGTTTAAACTGCCATTATTAAAAATAACAGATTTACTATCAACTATTCCAGCTTCTAATAACCTTGCTCTAATTTCAGTATTGATTGCTTTGGTATCTGCTGTTTGATTAGTAATGACAATGGATTTTGAAAAATCAGCTGAATTCTCCTTAATGTAGTCAGTAACAATCTCATTTTTAGCCGCTTCATAGCCATCGAATATCTTTATCTTCTTATTCTCTTCCAATATCGCAAGCGACTCTTGTATCTTGCCTTGAGCCGCCCTCACAACAACTTTTTTCATCCATTCCTCTTTCTGTCGCCTAACGTCGGCAACAATACTAGAAGACTTAGGTGAATTTTCAATGATATGCTGGTCAATTGTATGCAAAATCCCCCCAGCGTTGATCGGCTGCAACTGACGCTCATCGCCTACTAAGATTAATTTCCCTCCATAGCCTTTAACAAATCTAGTAATATTTACCATTTGAAGCGAACCAACCATCCCTGCTTCATCTAAAATAACAACCGATTTCCCATTAACTTTCGGATCAATAAACCAAGAAGCTATTGTTTTCGATTGTATTCCTGATTCTTTCTCAAGATTCTGTGCGGCAACACCCGCCAACGCTATGCCTTGAACATTATAACCCTCTGCTTCATAAGCTTTTCTAACCGCAGTTAAAAGTGTCGATTTCCCAACTCCTGCACGACCTTGGATAACTACAATGCTAGATTCATTTGTGGCAACACTAATTGCTTTTGCTTGCTCATCAGAGAATTTAACAACGCCGTTTGGCGTTGCAATGCCCTCAGCGATAGCCTTATCGGGATTAACATAAAATCTTTTGCTCATAACCATAGATTTAACGTTTTTTAAGGTTTCTTCTTCAATCTCCATCATTCTAATAGGATCGAATGCTAAAGTTAGTTGAAACTCTTTGAAAAAAGAGGCAGGGTTCTCCTAAAATAGGGTTGCTTAAGACTCTA
>JANNCL010000194.1:0-14370 GCA_031386565.1 Candidatus Omnitrophota bacterium | reverse complement strand
TGCCTCTGGGTTCGCAAAGTAAGCCAAATTTTCTAAAAAATTTCCTAATTAATGTTAACGATGGGTTGGATTGAACTGAATCAAACACTTGTTGTATAGAAAACTCCTTAGCGTAAACTTGAATTTTCTCAGGATGCTTGTTGATGAAACGAATTACGCTTATAGGGCCAACTACTAATTCCTGTCCAATCCTAAAAAGTAAATGATATCCAAGACTTCTCCGTAAAAAAAGCTCATCCTGTTCTGCGCTTAAATATACCTGGTCATTTATAGGTTGAGAAAATATAAAAGCAATCCCTACTTTTGGAACTCTGACCAAACTTATTATTTTATAATTTTCAACTGCTTTTCTAATCACATCTTCCTCACATTTTTAACATAAAAAACCTGCAGACTTTTCTTGCCAACAGGTTTAGTTTATCATAAAAACCTATGATCAAATATAATCTACTTTATTACCTAGACTCATTAAATTATTAACATCATTTACAGTTATTAGGGTTATACCACCCTCTATGCTGACCTGGTCCAGTAGAACAACCCCCTCCCGGTCCTGTTGATAACCCACCTCCGGGTCCTGTAGATAATCCACCACCTGGACCTGTCGAAAGACCTCCTCCCGGACCCGTAGACAATCCACCGCCTGGTCCTGTTGACAACCCGCCTCCGGGACCAGTGGAAAGACCGCCACCAGGTCCTGTTGACAAACCACCTCCTGGTCCTGTAGATAATCCACCACCTGGACCTGTTGACAACCCACCTCCGGGACCAGTGGAACAAGGTCCACCAGGACCAGAATAGCCAACACAGTTGGTGGAAAGCTGTTTGTATTGGGATGGCCGTTGTTGCTGATATTGATATGACTGTGGCACAGTAGCTTGTGAATTATTTGCAATATTCGCCAATGTTCCTAAAGCGCCTAAAACATTCTTAACTGTTTGTTGACTATTGGATACCCCCACATGATCTATTGCTAAGACCTTGACCCTAAAAGTAAGTTGTTTACCTGATAACGGATGATTAAAATCTAATGTTACAGTTTTATTATTTATTCCCTTAATAGTTGCTGGGAAAGAATTACCATCGGGAGATTTCGCCTGAAGAACTTGACCAAGTTTAACATCCGCAGGCATTGCTGACTTAGGAAAATCTTTAATTGCTGCGGGATCATATTGCCCGTAAGCATCAATTGGTTCAACTGTTATAATCCTTTCTTCACCAATACGCATTCCATAAATACCCCTTTCTAAACCAGGAATAACTCCTTTATTCCCCATCACAAACTCTAACGGTTTATTGCCGACACTAGATTCTACAATTTTGCCATCAACACTTAGATCATAATCAAGAGAAACATGATTTCCGCTGCCAACTATATCATCAGCAAACAATAACCGTACTGAAAATAAACATACCATAACTACCATACCTATCATCTTCATATAAACCACTCCTTTCCATTCCGACGATTACAAACCAGATGGCTTCAATAACCCCCAATTATCACACCAAATCGAAATCATCTTAACGCTTTAGCAATTATACACCTAATGTATTTAAGCATATCCAGAATACATTGTCTTCCAATGTCAAAATTGCGTCATTTGCGTAATGCTCCAAGCATAACTAATAATGCAATCTATATAAATATTGCACCTTTCATCGAGGGTCCTCCTTAAGCATGTCTTTAAAGAATTCAACTGATTCTTTATTTGATCTAACTTGTCTGTCTGTTTTTGGTAACAGGTCGAAAATAATCTTTATTTGATCGGTGGTAATTTCACCCCCACCCATTGAATGTATCCAATATCTCGTTAGAGTTTTTGTTAATAGTGATGGCTCATCAACCGTGCCCGCCATTCTTCTTAATTCAATTAAGGCAGTCCCATTAGATTGAAATGGCGCGATAATTGATGCATACAAAGTCTTTATTTGCGCCACTAAAGGAATCTGTGAACTTCCAGTAAACTTAATCGCTTCACGAAAAACATCTAAATATAATTGTAAAAGCTTAATAGCAAGAGCCCTCTCTTCTTTTAGCTGATATGAATCCATTCGATTCGCTGGAGTCAATTCCTCAATCGATAACTTAAGACGTTGAATCTCTTTCACGTTTGAAGCCTGAAATCCAAACATTATGAGTGCTAATGAGATCAAGAAATAATGTACTGTTCCCAAATCGTTCCTTTTCTCTTTCAGTGCCCTAATTTACTCAGTTTTTTATTCAACGAGAACTTACCTCTCCACTTCATTCAAACATCAAGATTTAATGTCCAAAAATAACAGCAAGAATACAACCTATAATGAGAAGCAAAATCATAGAAATAATTATTAGCCATACCCTTCGTTTTGATATCTTAGTTTTATTGATTTTATCTATCAAATCTTTGAACGGCCCATTAATGTTAAATAAAAGAATAAGAGAAAAGATAATTGCATATATGAGAATGTTCGTCCAAAAATTAAAGGAGGAGTCCAACATAGATTCGTTTGGATGAATAAGGGACTTAACCGTTGATAAATAACGATTTTTAAATTCATTGAATAAATAAGCCAACAAAAGAAAGATGGCTGTTGCAATAATTCCATATATTGCCCATTTGCAAAAAACCCAAATTTTGTCGTAGAAGATTCCTACCGCTTTTCGAAATTGATTGGAAGATATCACTCCAATTAAAATAAAAATTAGGATTGCAATAACAACAGTCACAACTAACTCCTTCATTCTGGAAAATAAACTTACCCGGCTATTTCTTTTTTTTCACAATTAGAAAATTGAGGATAAATATTGCAACTGTATCTACATAAAAAAACAACCCTTTCGAGTTGTCTAAAACAAGTAAATTACCGCTGCATTAGCTGAGCGCTTAACAAAACTACACTCCTTATTTGATTTCAAAAATCATACCACCGTATATATAAGGTGTCAATGCCGCTCGACTTCTTAGATAATTCACCGTATGGATACGGTTATTCAAAAGAAACTTGCAAAAAGACTGCGCGAACTGCGCAAAAAGAAAGGTTTTACCCAAGAACAACTAGCTGAGCTTTCGGGGGTAGATTATAAGCATGTTCAGCTTCTTGAGAGCAAGGATCCGCCTGCCACAAAAATCAATACTGTTGAGAAGATTGCTAAGGCTTTTGGTATCACAATTGCTCAGCTTCTTAAATTCTAAGGGAATGTTATTTGATGGGCACCTTTTGGGCACTAGATTTCTCTAAGGAAACCGCATTGTACATTTTTCTGCCAACTCTGAAGCTATAATCATTCTTAAAACATCATCAAACAAATCTTTACCAGTGATACTTGCATGAGCTGTATTATGTTTTCTTGGCGTATGTTTAACATCCAACTTCAAATCCAAAGGAGTTTGAACAAGCAATTCAGCAATCTTAAATCTTTTCTTTGATATAAAATCTATACAAGAAATATTTATATCACCCTCTTCAGCCCAATCTACAGACAAATCATTCTCTTTGATTCTTAATAAAAAAGCTCCTTCGGCACATTTACCAGAAGAAGCATCATAATATTCATCAGACACTCTACGAAAAAGATGATTATTAGGCGGAATTGTCTTTATGGTAAGCATTCACCAAGCCATTTCTTAAAAACAAACAATAATTTATCTAAAGAATCCACCTTTTCTCCTCTTCTGATACCATTAAACATTTCCACATATATACAATTTTGTTGATGAGGCGTAATCCATGCTAGAAATTCTCGTCTATTCTCTGTCCACTTTAAAAGGACACCCCCATTTGGTTCTGGTGATACCACGGGTCGTTTAATTACTAAAGAACCATCTTCCACTATTTTGGAAATAAAATAGTAAGCATTTATAATTGCATTCTCTGAGATAGGTGCTCCATTATAAGAATCCCACCCTTCTTGAAGAATCCCCAAACGAAATATCTTTTCTTGAATCTCATTACGAACTCGAACATCAATATCATTTATGCGCCTCTTTAATAAAGAAACATCCCAATCTGAAATCATTGAAGATGCTCCACGATTATCTAAGGCAATTTCATTTTCTTGAAAATCACATAAAATATATTTAACTCGCACACTCATCTAAACCAACCATTCTGGATTAAAATTTTGATCAATAAAATCTTTCTTAATTAATGAAAAGAAAATCTGCTTCTCAAGTAAATGAGCTCCAATAACCATATCCTCTAGTTTATCTTCTTTAAACTCACCTGTAAAAACATCAATATCTATAAGAGTACCCACTATTCGAGCTTCATTCACAATTTTAATGAGACTATTAGATAATTTGATTGTAACTTTATACTGATTATGTAGGAACCCTAATTTTAATTCAACATTCTCATCACTTATTTTTTTTAGAGGACTTTCAATAGTGATATTAATGTTATCTAAAATATTTGAGTCAATAGCATTTAAATATCGAATGCCTATTCTTTTGTATTGAGAAACCACCTCTGCACTTCTTAATTTCTCAATCATGATCCCTACTCTATCTTTTAAAACAGACCACCCAACATAAGGAGCCTTATTAACAACAGAAATAACTCTTCCCCCTATCTGAAAAATTAGACCATCCTTCAATAATTGTTTTACAGGAACATATCGAAATTGGGGGTCTCTGTCTCGAAATTCGGGGGGGATCTCAGAAATGGGCAAATCTTTTATTGAATATTCTTTACCAAACTCCATAAGCAATTTATAAATTACATCTTGGCTTGGTAAAGTACTTTCAAAACGCACTTCTACTACAGTTTCAATAATTGGAGCTGGATTAAGTGTTTTAGCTATTTTAACGTTATTTAAATTAAATATCATACTTTTGTTCAAATTGTAACATTTAACTATTACGAGTGCAATCCTCTAAATTTCTATTTTATATTGTATTCTTCCATGCATTCTTTTTTTACTTAACCACCTTTCTATCTCGGATTCTTTAAAACGCACGCCATTTGGAAATTTATAATAAGGGATATACTCAATATGCGTCCACTCATAAACCGCGCTTCTGCTTACTTGCAGGAGACTACAAACATCTTGAATTGTTAATAATTTTTCCATTTTACATGACGGAGAATAACTTATTCTTAATTACGCTTTAAATTCTAAAAATTCTAGAGTCCCAATCTCACATTGATTTTGGGTAGGGCAAATTTCTCGCACCTTCGACATCTTCCCCCTTTCTAAACTCTGTTTTTTATTCTAAAAATTTTTAGAAAATTTATAAACAAAAGTAGCTGGTGGGTGACGTAAATTTATCCCACTATCGGATGCGAGAGGCACTGGCTTGGGGGAAGTGACTTTTATTTAAGCTGTGCTAAAAGTGTGCTATTTTTGTGCTATTAGGGATATCAAGATGTAGTAAAGCGTATCACTTTATAACGGAAAGAAATTACGGTATTTCGTCGGTGGTAAACCTAAATGCAAAGAAGTCAAGGAGTTATAGTTATGTGCTCGAAGCGATTAAGAGTCAGATGCTCTACCGGATGAGCTAATGGCCCCTCAAAGAACGCGATAATATATCAGAAGTCTTTTAGGATGTCTAGTAATAAGGTTGTCTTTTCGTAAGATAATGTATACTGGTCATATAATTTACCATGCCGTATTAAATAGAAAATAAGCTGTCATCCATTGGCAAGATGCGCATTATCAGGGGCGTAAAACCGCTTACCTGCTTCGTAGACGATCGTGATGGTGCGGGTATTAGCTGATCATGATCACCTTTGATCTCCATGCGCAGCATTGCAGGGTCAAGGTCGATACCACCGGGCCTGTCTACAACGGACTTCGTGAGCATCGCTTCATTCTTTTGGGCAATGCGCGCCAGCGCCTCTTTGTATTCTTGTTGACGCATGGCATCTGAAATGCCCCATAATTGCGGGTTGCCAGGGGGCTGCCCATCCGGGCCTTGACTAAATACAGCGGCTGTCATATGCCCGTCTAACCCTGGCTGCCACGTCCAAACTTCTGAAAGCCCAAGATCACCGATTTTTTTCTCTGTCTTAATAACTTTCGCTAAGAATCCCATCAAACGATCAACATCATTTCCACGACCGCTTCTTTTAGCATTCCTGATCTGACGGATCAATCCCATCTTTAACTCACCTGTTGTCTTGCTCCATACCACATTCTGTCCGTGATAGGCCCCCTCTTTGTTAAATTCCCTTTTTATATCATCGTTATCGCTATAAATAACATTAGCGATGAATAAACCCACATCATCATTCCACAACCCTAAAGGATAGGGCGAAAATAACGTATCAAGGATACGGTTAAGTTCGACAGTATCAAGATCCTTATCCAACAATGAATATGTCTCATCACTATGCATTATATTCTGACCAAGAGCCACGTTGGTATATGATACCCCCTTATCAAGCCAGGCAGGTATCTCACCATTTAAAAAATCACCAACAGTAACGATCACATTGTCTTCTTGACTGATATTAATTCTCGTTATAACCTCTCTTTTAGCAGGTGACAGGTAAGCACTATTAAGATACTCCCTAACCTTAGCTCGCACCTGTTCTTTATCAAAATGTGTTCTGAAATGCTCGATCGACGTAACCCATGCATCCTGAGCCTGGGTCAAACCTGCACCATTATCCTCCATATATCCCTGGAGCATATGCAAACCATGTTTGTTTGCTAATGCCCTCACATCGATCCCAGCGGACTCGAGTTTCTTTACCATGAACCCGATATCACCCAACGCAATGGGCGCAAGGGACACATTATTATCCGCCGCGTATTCTCCCCAACCAAGAGCATAATAAGAATCCCGCCAGTTGACATCGGTCGCTCCCCTAAGTTTTCGCACCAATCGCTCTGATAACGCGTGAAACTCATCAAGGCCATATAATTGCGCCGCCGCAAGATCAGGATGCCTCTCACGCAGGGCATTGAACCCCTGGGTGTATGGATCCGTCAAGATAAGGATGCTGTTCCAATTCTTCAAGATCGTTTCAATATTCGTCTCGGATCGCGCATTGTTAGAAGAAAAGAATTCGCTAAGCTCATGGGCAGATAATTCATTAACAAGCAATTTCTCAATACCTGGCATCAAAAAAGTATTATCCAATACCCCATACTTTAAGATCCCCCGTTTCGTATTTTGCAGCGCATCCTTAAACATTCCTAAAACATCCGGGCTGCTCCAAACATAGTCATAAAAACGCTGCGTTACATTAGTCTGAAAATATCTTTCCAGAGTCACCTCATCGGTCACTGCCACTAACCCGTCAAGATCAACCTCCATATTCCCGCCTCCAATACGGTCAAGAACACTGCGGATAATGATCAATTTAGCCTTAGTTGAAAGAGCCGTCCACATTAAACGCGCTCCTACCAGCGTATCACGTCCAAAAAAAGCCAGATAGTGCCACGAACCTGCCAATAATTTCTCTTGATAGAATAACAGGGCGAAGTTCTCGGCGATCTTACGGAATTGCGGATCAACTTGCATCTGTGCCAAAGCCTCACGATTCAATATTTCCTCTATCGGAAGAGGGGTCAACGGTTCAAAATCCGTGGTAGCACGGACGAGCAAACCTATTGGACGCGTACCATTGATCGTAATAGAACCCCCACGGTTCTCAACGTTAAAATCAGACGGCACTTCTATATCCAAGCGATAATGATGCTGTCCATCAAAGGTCGTCTTGGTCACCGCGATCACATGCGTACCATCCTCGCGCGGTATCACGCTAACTTTGGGAATAATGATCTCAGCAAGAGGAACACCGATCAATTGCTCAAGCTCTCTTTGCTGTGATTGAGGCATTTGCTGAAGATGCGCCATTAATTGTCGCTCCTGCTCTGGGATATTGGAATGGTAAAAACGAAACATCCGTAAATCGACAACATCCGTTACCATTAAATTTGTACTTACATTAAAATCAAAATTGACCTGTGTTCGATCAGCATTAGATCTAAACTCAATGCCCCTGTACCCATCCTGCGTTATAATAGCCGAAGTGTTACCGATCCTCCATTTAAAATCACCTTGCTTAGAAACAGCTTTTAAATAAAAAGCATTCTCGGTATCCCTGTTGGGAATAGCGATAATAATCTCTTGTTCTTTTTTTGGATGATCATTGACCACAATGTGCGCGGAAACCCTGTCCCTGACGTAGCGAACAACACGATTGACATAATCCCCCTCCCGAATAGTACGTTCAATATCAGGATGTTGACTACGCGTCATATTGCTAGGATGTTGGTCCAAATATTTCAGCCCATCGTCAGCATCTTGATTCATCGGATCTATCTGTAAAACTTCCCTATATCTTAGGATCGCTTGTTGGATGGCCCCTTTTCCGGCTAAAATGCGAGCTATTTCAATGCGGGATTGTGTATTTTGCTTATCTATTGATAACACTTCATCATACAACGCCGCGGCGCTATCTTGAAAATCATTGTCAGCTAATATTAATGCCAATGCGATCCTTGCATTCACATTGCGTGGATCCCTCTTTATATCTTGTACTAGTAGAACGATCGTCTGAAAAGCCGCTATGCCATCTTTATAACCCTTACCATGGGTAAATTCTTCTAAGCTTAACCGCAATGCATCAGCGACCGATCTTGAACCGGCAATATCGGCGCTCTGATATTCGCTAATAATTCTCAAAGCCCCCGAAATATCATCTAAATATTGACCTGCCTGATCCGGAAACTTCGCAGCCATATCCAATGTATCTAACATCATGGTATATGCTTTATTTATACTCTGACTATTTAAGGCTTTAACAGCATTGGATAACAAAGGCCTGGAGTCCAGCATCTCAAGTAATAGCGGCGTTAACTGCGACTCCATTAATTTGTCCCACTGATATCTTTCCAACATTCTTCTCTGGAGCGCATCCCGAGAAATTTGATTGCTACTATAAGCTGCGATCCGTTCTGTAATAGACTCTATGGTCTTAGCAAGAGGTTCTTTATTATCAAATAACAGCCCATCCTGCCCTAATGATTCTTGGTGCGGAGGCACATTGGTCGCGATAATATCCGTCCCTGTTGTGGCCGCCTCCAATACGAACATGCCAAAAGTTTCCATGGTTGTTGTATACAATAAAAAATCAGACAGCGCCATAATATCCAGTATATATTGACGATGCTGCCGGTAATCCTTCACGAGCGCCGTATCAAGAAAAATAATATTGCGTTCACTTGCTCTGATGCTTAATAGAAAATCTGCCGCTGCAGGGCTGATCTTATCCCTAACCTCGGCAGTTAACGCATCAAATGAATCAATGCCCGGTGCAGCTATCACCAGCTTAACACCATGGGCAATCTTTTCTTGCAATGCGTTTAGCAGCAAAAATACCTTTCCAATATCTTTATTCCACCCCATGCGTGTCGGGAATGCCATGGTAATGACACGTTCTTTCCCCAAAAGACCATGACGCCTGAAATCTGCAACGGCTTGTGTTGTCATGTCCATCGGAGAATACACCTGGACACCGGGGTTAAGAATAAAGAACCGTGATTCCGGGACCCCGTACGCTTGTGATAATTCATGACGGTAGTAATTGCTGACCGTTGCGTAACGAACATTCGGTAGATCTAACGTAGGGTTAAGCAAAGAAAGCGGATATTGCTCATGATAAAGATCCTCCGCATTATGGATATAAACTATAAATTGCTTTTGAGGGTTTTCTCTGATTATTCGGCGTAACGCTGCCGTAAAGGGAAGATTATTCCTGACGGTAAGAACATTTTGAATAATAATGATGTCCATGTCAACAAGCTCTGGCGTAATACTATCATAGATCTTTTGTTCCAATGTGTTGAATGCAAGTGAAGTATTAGGATCCCCTGAACTTAGAAAGATTGGATCGGTTTTAATTAAATCATTTAATTGAGAAATATGGACGTGTTTTGGGTTTATAACAGTTGTGTCATTAAAAGGAGTTCCAGATATAATCTTAACGGGAAACCCTTGTGCTGTAAGCCACTTAACTTCCTCGGCCAATACAATGTCAACTCCGCTCCAATGGGGCGGTGAAGTAAAATGGATTTCAGCTATCTTAGGAGGCCCGCGTTGATGCATCGCGGCAAGAACTCCATGCACTTTATCTTCTTCCGCTCTTAAGAATTCCTCACGTACCACCTCAACATGGGCCAATTTCTCAACAATAGGCGCATCCAAAGGCTCTTGAAGTTTCTGTGCAATAGATTCCTTTATTCTAATTAAATCCAAATTTCTGGAACTGCCCAGACTGACTTCTGTCATGGCAGCATCAACCTCAACCCGCCTTCCTGTCAGGCGATCTAATACCGACTGCGGCACAGCAGCGCCTCTCTCTACCTTGATCAATGACGCACTCACACCGACTAGACCTCCGGAGAAATATTTCCGTGCCTGCATTTTACCCGCTATGGGGTCATTCTCTTCACGGATGTAATTGTAAACCCCTTTTTTAAAGGACATAAGGTACTGTTCATAGATCATTTTCCGGAAAGACTTATCTACTGCATCCACCCCGGCGGTCTTATTCTTATCCACATAGACCTGTCCCAATATGCTCTTTTGAAGATTACACTTAAACCATACAGCTAAGATCATGGCATTATAGATCTGTCGTAATTTACTAAAATTCTTGCCTGAATTTACTTCCTCTTCAAGAACAGGCAATACAATCTCTCGAATTGCCTCTTGAGCGATTGCCTGTGTCCCGGGGGATTTCTTGTACTTGACCCCGTTGACCATCGCGGCATAATCCTCTTCCAGCATGACTTTCAAATGACTTTCAGCAATATATACTGTGCTTCCCCGTTCATAAACAACCGCTTTATCCGGGACGATCCAGACTTTATTAAATGTATCAATCGGGACATCAGTAGCGCCAAGTTTTTTCCGTATCCTGGCATAAACCTTCTCCCAGAAAATTTTTCCTGTTTTGCTATCTGGATAAAGCAGCGATGAAGTTATCTGTTTGAGGATATAATCCTGTGAAAGCATGTCTTTGCCCATATCGGTTTGACCTAAGCCATTAGGGATGATGCGGTCCTTCTCATAAGGGGAAAGGTTGACCCACATTTCTTTCTCAGGGACCGTCATGGATGTCATAAAATACTTAATCAGGGAAATGGACTCGGACTTAAAAACAGATCCTTGAACATCCAATGCGGTATCCCCAACATCTACAATAAAGTCGATCTGTAGTGGATTCTCAGGATGGTAACGTAAACCTTGGATCATGACAGGATGGAAAGACGGGGTAAGCGAAAGAATATCCGAAGAAGAATAACTGATCTGCCCATAAACCGGCGGTGGGATACTCAATGACACACAAAAAGCAAATAAGATTATCCCACAAATAAGCCGTTTGAATAAAGTCATCAAAATAATAAAATACTTTGGTTTAAAGAACAATGATCTCACTGCGTGAGTATACACGACAATTAATAAAAAACCTCAATAATCTTTTCAAGCCAAGTTCCTTACACCATCGTGTTGATACTACGGATAGAACTTTATTTCTTTGAAGCCTGGCTCAATTCATTAATAAAATCTAAATTAACGACCGCTCCTAATGCTTCCGCTTTTCGTACATCATCCCAGGACTTATCGAAATCCTTTAAATGATAGTACGCAACGGCACGAACATTGTACGCCTTGGCATATTTGGGTTTAATTGCGATCGCCTGACTTAAGTCTGCTATCGCTTCGTCGAGACTTTCCTGATTCGCATAGGCATGCCCGCGGTTATAATAGGCCTGGGCATCATTACTATTGAGCTCAATAGCACGCGTAAAATCAGCAATGGCCAGTTCTAGCTTCCCCTGTTTGATATAGATCACCCCGCGATTATTATAAGCTTCCTCCAATTGAGGATCGATAACAATAGCCATGTTATACTCCGACAAAGCAAGATCAATGGCACCTTGTTTGTAATAAGCATTACCGCGCATATTATATTCCTGTGCTGTCTCCGCATAGAGACAAGGCATATTTATAAAAAGTATTATTGCCAAGATCAAGGACTTAGTATTGAGCATACTCTCACCTATTTTGACTGGTGGAACTGTGTTTCATACAAACGGCGGTATAACGGGCAGGAAAAAAGGAGTTCATCGTGTGGACCGCAGCCGACGATCTTGCCAGCCTCGAGAACGACGATCTTGTTGGCTTTCATGATCGTGGATAACCGATGCGCGATAGCAATGACCGTGCGGCCTTGCATTAATTCATCCAAAGCTTGCTGGACATATTTCTCTGACTCAGAATCTAAAGCGCTGGTTGCTTCATCAAGGATCAAGATCGGCGGGTTCTTTAAAATGGCGCGAGCGATCGTCAAGCGTTGTTTCTCACCTCCGGATAAACGAAAACCCCGGTCGCCGATGACGGTATCATACCCTTTGGGCATCTTTTCCACAAAATGATCCGCATAAGCGTGTTTGGCCGCAGCCCTGATCTGATCGTCGGTGGCATCAAAACTGCCATAAGCAATATTATTGCGCACAGAGTCATTAAACAGCACGGCTTCCTGAGTCACTATCCCGATCTGTCCGCGCAACGATTTAAAACTCGCTTCTTTCACATTAATGCCATCAAAGATCACCTTGCCGCTGACACAATCATAAAAACGCGGGATCAAATTAACCAAGGTTGATTTGCCGCCGCCCGTCGGTCCGACGATCGCCACCAGCTCCCCCTTCTTGATCTCCAAATTGATATCCGTTAGGACCGGATCAGCTTGTTTGTCATAGCTAAACGTAACATTCTCCAACACTATTTTTTGTTTTAACGCTGCCAGCTCAATGCCGTTTTCTTTTTCGACTACCGATGGCTTAGCATCTAAAACATCATAAATGCGCTCATTGGCTGCTAAGGCCTGCTGTACGATCGCTTGCACATTAGCCAATTTCTTGATCGGTCGAATGACCTGTAAAATGGAAACAAAAAAGAATAAGAACACACCAAAAGACAATTTGCCAAGCAGGACATCTTTCCCCAGGATCATCAAAATGATCATCCCGCAAATGGCGCCGGCGATCTCAGTGATCGGCCCGACCATCATCATGCTGATCAAGGATTTCATCTTAATTTTATAAAAACCCTGATTTTGCTGACGGAAACGCTCGATCTCATACTTCTCGGTATTAAAAGCTTTTAGAATACGCACCCCGGATATCGTTTCCAATAAATGGGAACTGATGTCCGCGATCTTTTCCTGGATATTCCTGGATAACTTGCGCAATCGTTTGGACACTAAAGCCATGGGCCATCCGATCAAAGGGAACATGATAAAAACGATCATGGTGCCTTTGAAATTGACGGTCAGCGCGAAAGAAATGAACACCACGATCAAGAAAGGCTGACGAAATAGATCCGTGATCGCATAAGACACCGCATTCTCGATCGCCGCCACATCATTGGTGATGCGCGAGATCAATTCACCCGTGCGTTTCTTGGAGAAATAATCCAAAGACAGCGTTTGGATACGCTCGAACAAACGGGAGCGCACATCACGCATGACGCTTTGAGCGATATCATTCATGTAATAATCACTTAAGAACAAAACCACCTGTTTGATCAGGAACATGCTTAAGAATGTCAACGGGATCAATTTAAACAACGTCATGGGATCGGCATTGTTCAGCCAATTAACGGCATTATTGAAAAAAGCCGGAACTTTATTCGGTAAAATGATCTTTTTATTCGTAAAGATGCGGTCAATGACCGGCAGCATGAACGACAGCTGAACGCCTTCAAAAAGCGAAGATAACAGGATAAAGAACAGCGCAAAACTAAAACGCCTCTTATAGCCTCTGACAAATGAAAGTAATTTGAAATAATTTTTCATAAGAGATTTGAATTTAGCATGGGGTTTGACTTTTGTACAGGGCTTTGTTAGTATCCTTTTCATGCAAAAAATTAATATCGCCCTCATTGGTTGCGGCTTTCTTGGCAGCCGTCATTTAAAGACCTTGCACGCCCTGAGGAATAAAGCCAACATCATAGCCATATGTGATCATAACGCGGAGCATGGCAAACCTTTATCTAAACAATATCACGTCCCCTTCGTCCCAGATTATAAAGATTTGGTTGGCAAAGTCGATGCGGTCAGCATCTGCACCCCCACCACCTCGCATAAGGAGATCGCGGAATATTTTTTAAATAATAAGACCCATACCTTCGTTGAAAAACCGATCACCACCTCCATCGACGAAGCCGATGTCTTAGTTTCCTTAGCACAGAAAAACAATTTAAAACTGCAAGTCGGTCATGTGGAACGTTTTAACACGGCTTTTACATCCATTGCCCCGCTGGTCAAAGATCCGTTGTTCATTGAGTGCCATCGGCTGAACTTATTCCCCAATCGCTCGCTAGATATCGGTGTGGTCATGGACCTGATGATCCACGA
>JANNCL010000175.1:0-12227 GCA_031386565.1 Candidatus Omnitrophota bacterium | reverse complement strand
CGTGTGGCTGAGGGCTTTGTCATAGGTCTAGCGTCGGAAGCCAGTGTGCCTAAGATCAAACCCATTCGATCATGCATTGATAAGCAGCCGATATTTAATGAGCGGGATATAGAATTTGCGCGGCTATTTTCAGGTTATTATGGTTGTTGCCTCGGGGAGGCTTTGGCAATAATGATCCGCCATCGGCGGAACCCGCCGTTAATGTTGCGCGGGCGGCCGAAACCATTGACCAAATTATTCCATTGCATTGATGGTCAATATACAAAAACTTTGCATGATGTATGCGGCTCTTATGAGCAGTATTTCGTCCTGGTTGGGGACGCTTATGCGGCAAAGTCCTTAGGCATGGGCATCCCGATCGGTTTGCGTTCGAGCATGTTTGAAGCATTCACGCAAAAATCCCTGATCATCATCATTGACGAAGATAATGCCTCTTTTAAACAAGAGCAGTCGCCCATGTATGAAACACGGCAGGTGGCGCTCATGGCGCAGCAGGTTTATGGTTTTGATCTGTTCTTCATCAGCCAGACACCGTCGGTCGAGCTCATGGGCTTAGTTGATGCAAAACGCATTGAGTATGAACGCCGCGGTCAGGCTTTGTATAAGCCGATGGTGATCGATCTGACGAATTATAAATTTCTGGATAAAGGCATTTTATCCGTACCGGTGAGGAATGTCTTAGAATCCAATATCAAGGCCAAACTACAAACCTTGGTCCTGTTTAACCGGCGGGGGACATTCAGTGTGACCCGATGCAGTCAATGCGGATACATCCTGAAATGTAAGCGCTGTGACAGCGCGATGAGCTTCGAACGCGCGACACAGTCCTTTGTCTGCCGGCAATGCTTGGAACATGTCAAGGATGCGGGGAATTGTCCGACCTGTAAAGTCCCTGTTTGGAAATCTTTCGGGATGGGCATCGAGAAAGTGCAAAAAGAGATCGCTAATCTTTTCCCGGGGTCGCGCATCGCCAGTTTCGAAGGGGCGGATGAAAAATTGCCTATGCATTGGGATGTTCTTATTGCCACGGCGGCGATCGTGCGGTTCAAACATACTTTTAACGTTGCGTCCATTGCGGTCATTGATATCGATAGCGCGCTGAATCGCCTGGACATACGTTCATCGTTTAAAGTGTGGAGTTTACTGCTGCATATCGCGCCAATGGCCAAGGGCATGCTGGTCCAGACAAGGAATTTGGAGCATCCCATGCTTAAGGCTTTTGTCACCGGAGATGATCGGAAATTCTATACCGAGGAGCTAAGCGTTAGGAAAGAGCTGGACTTGGCGCCTTATTATCACTGGGCCGCTGTTGTGATCCGGGCCAAGAAGGAAGAAAATGCGTTGGGGTTTGCGCAAGATGTGTATAATCAGCTAAAAGGGATGCAAGCCGATGTGATCAAGGTATCGGAAGTGATGCCCGATAAGCCGGCAAAATTACGTGATCAATATCGTTTTCGTTTTATGGCAGGCGGTGCGCATGTCCCTGATATCATCAATGCCATTAAGAATGGTTTAATGAAGGCTAAGCGCGCTGCCGGCGTTATTGTTACGTTTAATGTAGATCCTTAGAATATTCATTTTCCTCCCCCTTTATGGGGGAGGTCAGGTGGGGGTGAAGATGGGAAGATATCCATTTCGCACCCTCCCCTAGCCCCTCCCATCAAGGGTGGGGAAATAGGAAATAGAGACTGATCTTTATGAAAATCGTATTTTTTGGCAGCGATGATTTTGCTGCGGTTAGTTTAAAGTTTTTGATCGATGTCAGGCATCAGATCGCCGCTTGCGTGACTCAGCCGGACAGTCGGCATGGACGCGGCATGAAGGTCGTTGTTTCCCCTATTAAAGAAATAGCTCAAATGCACGGGATTTTGTGTCTACAGCCGCCGACGCTGAAAGACCCAGAGGTGGTGGCTCAGTTAAGAGATTTGTCCGCGGATGTTTTTGTGGTGGTCGCTTACGGAAAGTTGTTGTCGCAGGAAGTCTTGGATATTCCAAGGTTCTTTTGTGTTAATGTGCACGGTTCGCTGCTTCCGAAATACCGCGGTGCCGCTCCGATCAATTGGGCGATCTTGAATGGTGATCAGGAAACAGGGGTGACGGTACAGAAAATGGCGCTGGCGCTGGATGCGGGGGATATCATCGCGCAGGCAAAAATGCCGATTACCGATGAGACCAATGCTCAGGGATTGCGGGAAGCTATGGCAGAGGAAGGGGCTAAGCTTTTGGGCAGGACTTTGGTCAATATTGCCGCTGGAAATTTCACCTTGACACCGCAAGACGATGAGAAAAGCAGTTACGCGTGCAAATTAACGAAAGAAATGGGACGTATCGATTGGTCTAAACACGCCAGCAGTATATTCAATCAGGTCCGCGGCCTGCAGCCTTGGCCGGGATCCTACACCATGTATGAAAATAAATCATTAAAGGTCTTAAAAGCCAAAGTACTTACCGATATTCTGGCAATCAAGCCGGGCCAGGTGATCCGCATTGATAAGAACGGGATCACTGTTGCCTGCGGTCAGGGCGCATTATTGATCACGCAGGTCCATCCGGAAGCGTCGAAGCCAATGCCCGCGGTCAGTTTTGTGACGGGTCATCATCTGTCGATCAACAGCACATTCAATTGAACCCCGCCATAATATTGTCTCACAGAACCTTTCATTTTCTTTAAGAAGCGCTTGGAGAGATATTTAAAGTGGGGTATAGTAATGCGATGAGACTGCATGTCACTTATATCGTTGCTGTTTTGGTGTTCTGCGCTGCGTTCGACCGCGCTCATGCCCAGAGTTCTGGCCAACGCGACAAAATAATCCAACAAGAAATGAATCGTGTCACAGAGCAGCATACGCCTAAACTCATTGCGATCGATGCGTCGATGGATGCGGGATACCGATGGGATGATCTGCAATGGAACAAAGCGGGCCCTGATAGTAACCCGGATGTCCTTTCTGAGCTCACCTGGCGCAATATGCGCAGTTACACGTTATCGAGCCGGGCGGAAATATTATTTAACGATCTTTTCCTGATCGATCTAGGCGGCGGGTATGGATGGGTGGATAAAGGGGAGAATCAGGATTCGGACTATTTAACGAGCGGTAGGCGGGATGAATTCTCACGCTCGAATAATGCGTCCAATATCGGTCATGTCCTTGATCTTTCGGCGGCATTAGGATTGCGTTTTTCTGTATACTCAAGCAAGCCGGATCAAGCGAAAGAATTTTTTGACCTGGATAATTTTTATTACGATATTCTGGCAGGGTATTCTTATAATGAACAGCAATTCTATATGACGGAAGGGAATCAGACGGTGCCTGCAACAGGACCTTTTGGTGGTTTAAAAAGTAATTATGAGGCGCAATGGAGGAGTCCGTGGATAGGGCTTCAAGCGCACGCTCAAAAGAACGGTTTGCTTGGTTTCGCCCGTTTCGAATATCATCAAGCCCAGTATCATGGGCAGGCGAATTGGAATTTAAGGTCGGATTTTATGCATCCGGACAGTTATGAGCATCGCGCTGACGGTTATGGGCTTGTTTTTATCGGAGGGGTAAGTTATTTTATTAACCCTCGCTGGTCAGTGGATGCTATCGGAAAACATAACCGCTGGTCTACAAAGCCCGGTAAAGACACCATCTTCTTTTCTGACGGCTCAACGTATCAAGACAGGCTAAATAGGGTTGATTGGGTATCTACGTCATTTAGTTTGGGAAGTACATTCCATTTTTAAAAAGAAAAGTTTCATCTTTTTACCTTTTCGCAGGTATTCCTTATGCTACAATTAGTCTTATGCCTCAATTACGAAAAGATCCGATCGTCAGCCGTTGGGTTATCATTGCGACTGAACGTGCGCGCCGACCGGCGGCATTTTTTGACCCTAAGGGAGTTGATACTCAAAAAGAAGGCTGTCCATTTTGCCATGACGCTCAATCTATAGAATTATTAACGCATGAGTCAGTGCGGGTCGTTAAGAGCGGCACGCCGGTATTCACCGAGGCTCAGGATGTTACCCTGCGCAAAGATGGATTATACCAGTCGTGTCATTCCCACGGCAGCCATGAAGTGGTCATTGAAACACCTGAGCACATTGCCAATATGGCCGATCTGTCATTAGAACAGATCCGTGCTGTTTTTAAAACGTATGCGCTGCGCATGTGGCATCATCATCAGGATAAATCGATCAAATATGTGCTGGCGTATAAGAATTACGGAGTAGCCTCAGGCAGCCGCAATATCGGTCACGCGCGTTCACAGATCATGGCGATCCCGGTTTTGCCCATGCGTGTCCAGGATAAGATCAACGGGGCTAAATTGTATTTCAATTTCCATGAACGTTCCCTTTTTTATGATTTGGTGCGGCAAGAATTAAAAGAAAAAGAACGCATTGTCATGGAAACTGAGAATTTCATCGCTTTTTGTCCGTTCGCGGCGCGTTTTCCTTTTGAAATATGGGTCCTACCCAAGAGCAAGCGTCAATATTATGATTATGTGCATGGCATTGAAGGCTTGGAAACAGAATTGGCATCGGTCATGAAAACATTATTACTTAAATACAAGATCGGTCTCAATGATCCTGCTTATAATTTTGTCATCCAAAGCGCTCCCTTCGATATGGACATGCCGGAATGTTATTCATGGCATATTGAGCTGCTCCCTAGGTTGACACGCACCGCCGGTTTTGAACGGGGGACGGGTTTTTATATCAATCCTATCCCGCCGGAAATGACCGCGGCATTTTTGCGAGAGGTGAACGTATAATGGCGGAATTAAGACGAGACCCTATTGTCGGCCGCTGGGTGGTCATTGATAGCGATAACCAGAAAGGACCGGGCGATTTTATCAAAGAGACCACGAATTTGCCTGGCCATAAAGATACTTGCCAATTCTGCCCTGGTCGGGAACATTTTACCCCGCCGGAAGTGGATGCCCTGCGTCCTAAGACGAGTAAGGCAGATTCTCCGGGTTGGCTGGTGCGCACCGTGCCGAATAAATTCCCGGCCTTGACGACCGAGGGCGAAGTGGAAAAGGAAGCCTGCGGCATGTTCGATGTTATGAGCGGGGTGGGGGCGCATGAAGTGGTTATCGAGACGGCGGACCATCACAAAAATTTAGCGGACTTAAGCCCGGAAGAGATGGGTTTTGTCCTGGGGCAGTTCTTAAGCCGCAGTAAAGCTTTGTCCGAAGATGCGCGCGTTGCTTATGTCAGTGTTTTTAAGAATTTTGGGGCTTTAGCCGGAGCGACGGTTGAGCATGCGCATAGCCAGATCATTGCTTTACCCATGGTGCCGAAATTGGTCAATGAAGAATTACGCGGCAGCCATCAATATTATGAAGATAACCAGCGTTGTGTGTTCTGTGATGTGATCGAGCAGGAATATAAGGATCGTGAACGGATCGTGGCGGAGAATAATTCATTTTTGGCCATTTGTCCCTACGCTCCGCGCTATGCTTTTGAAACATGGATACTCCCTAAAGGGCATCAGGCTTCATTTACGGACATACAGGCGGATACGTTGGTCGATCTCTCGACCCATTTGCTGGATGTGTTAAAGCGGATGCGTAAGGTGTTATTTAACCCGTCGTATAATTTTTTCATCCATACCGCGCCGGTCAAGTATGCTAAGCCTCAATGTTATCACTGGCATATTGAGATTATCCCCAAATTGACCCGCAGCATCGGTTTCGAGTGGGGCACAGGGCTGCACATCACCCCGACCTATCCGCACACCGCGGCAAAGTTCTTGCGCGAGGCTTAATCAAACTATTGACAAATTGTCACAGGCGGATATTATTGTAGGATTAATTTTTAACGTAATCTTCGCATCCTTAAATTTTTTTGATAGCGAAGATTCCTTGCTGGGAATATAATCTCTTATATTAAAATGTTGCAAGAAAGGAAATTCATATGGCAGTAAAAGTGGGTATCAATGGATTTGGCCGTATCGGCCGCATGGTTTTTCAAGCGATCTGTGATCAGGGTCTGTTAGGTAAAGAAATTGACGTAGTTGCTGTTGTAGACGTGTCCACCGACGCGGATTATTTCGCGTATCAAATACGTTATGACTCGGTCCATGGTCATTTCAAGCACAAAGTAACGACCGCCAAGAGCGATGCGTCCAAAGAAGAAGCGGATATTATCGTTGTCAACGGCCATCAGATCAAATGTGTTCCCGCCACCCGCAATCCGGCGGAACTCCCCTGGAAAGAATTAGGCGTTGAATTAGTCATTGAGTCGACCGGTTTATTCACCGAAAGCGAAAAAGCGGCAGGCCATTTACAAGCCGGCGCTAAGAAAGTCATCATTTCCGCACCCGCCAAAGGCGATGTGAAAACGATCGTCATGGGCGTGAACGAACAAGAATATGATGCCGCAAAGCATAATATCATCTCCAATGCGAGCTGCACCACCAACTGTTTAGCTCCGTTAGTCCATGTGTTATTAAAAGAAGGCATCGGCATCGAAACTGGTTTGATGACGACCATCCACGCTTACACAGCGACCCAAAAAACCGTTGACGGCCCTTCCAAAAAGGATTGGCGCGGCGGTCGTGCGGCAGCGATCAATACGATCCCGTCCACTACCGGTGCGGCGAAAGCCGTTGGTGAAGTTTTACCGGCGACTAAGGGTAAATTGACCGGCATGGCATTTCGCGTCCCGACAGCCGATGTTTCTGTCGTTGACCTGACATTCCGTTCCATCAAAGACACCTCTATCGAGGAGATCGATGCATTATTAAAGAAGGCGTCAGAAACATACTTAAAGGATATCTTAGGTTATGCCAACGAAGAATTGGTCTCGACCGATTTCATCCACGACAGCCGTTCGTCGATATATGATTCCTTAGCGACCACGCAAAATAACCTCAAAGGCGAGAAACGCTTCTTCAAGATCGTTTCCTGGTATGACAATGAATGGGGATACAGTAACCGCGTCGTCGACCTCGTGCGTTATATCGATAGTATTTCCAGAGGTTTAACAAAAGAGGGTGGAGCTTTCGATATCACCAAAGACTAAGAAGAGCATCTATACGACACTTTTGGGGACATCTATACGACAATCACCAAAAATGATTGATAACAAAAAGGCCAGTTACACGTAACAACGTAGCTGGTCTTTTTCTTTGAAGAATATGTCAGAATTAATTGCAGAGGAAAAAAGGTATCTCCGGCGATAGAAAGGCCCGTGCAGAGGCTTCTGGGCTTAAAAGAAAGGTATTTGGAGAGGGTTTCAAACGCCATGATTAATCATTCTGGACGGACAGCTTGGAAAATAATTTACATTAAATTATTTAGTCTGGAAATACAAAACCCCTCGATGATTCTCAAGAGGCTCTGCATAAGAATAATAATTTAAGATAACTTATTTCTTTTTGGCTGTCTTCTTAGCAGCTTTTTTCTTTGTAGCCATAACTGTGACTCCTTTTATAAAGGTTAAGTATTTAGCTAAACTGAATATTAACACATGGCGGAGCATATTTAAAATCATTAATTTCTCACATACTTGAAGCTACCCAGTCAGCACGCAAAGATAATTGTCCATTTAAATGAGAGTTTCTTGACTAACCAAAAGATAGTAGTTGATGCGGTGGAAGCACACTTGTAATATAGACTACAAATTGAATTAGGGAGGTAATGCTTTATGAAATGGCTTAGTTCTTGGCAGTTCTTTGCTTTTTGTTCGGCCTTTTTTGCTGGCCTTACCGCACTTCTGGGTAAAATAGGGGTATCTAATATCAATTCAAATTTTGCAACATTTATTCGCATTTGCGTTATTTTTGTGTTGACGGCACTTATTTTATTTTCTACAAATCAATGGCAGCGCCCGCAAACAATCACAGGCAAGACTTGGATATTTCTAATTTTTTCCGGAATTACCACTGCTTTGTCATGGCTTTGTTATTATCGAGCACTTCAATTAGGGCCAGTTTCTAAGGTGGCCTCAATAGACAAATTGAGCGTTGCCATTGCCATTTTATTGGGAGTACTTCTATTGAGTGAAAAGTTCTCGTGGCAGGTTGCCTTAGGTGGGGGATTGATCACTTTAGGGGCTATGCTTATTGCAATTTTTAGCTAACAGGTAAAAATGAATAGAAAAATTAAGATACTCATCCTTCTTTCTTGCATTAGTTTTATTTCGCTTGGAGTTCTTGTGCATTTCTTTCCATATTCCAACCTAGATATTTATATATCGAAAGAGGTGCAAGAAGAGGTTAATGAACAAAGATCAATTGATTTATCCCGTCCGTTGACCTATGTTAGCATATTTGGTAATTCGATTATTTCTGCAATTTGTGTCCTAGCGGTTTCTTTAATTTATTTGATTACAAATAATCGCAAGGAGTCCTTATTTGTGCTTTTGGTTTTTATTGCAGATGCGTTAAATCTTGTCCTGAAAATAATTATCAATAGACCTAGGCCAACGTCGGATATAGTTCACGTTGCAGAAAAATTTGATCATTCAAGCTTTCCCAGCGGGCACGTAGTCCATTATGTGGTCTTTTTTGGGTTTATATTAATCACGCTTTATTATAAAAAATTGTTTTCGCTTCCTTTGAGAGTATTGCTTAGTCTTTTTCTGGCATTTTTGATATTAACAATTCCTATTTCCAGAATTTATTTAGGCGCTCATTGGGCAACAGATGTCCTTGGGGGGTATTTGGTTGGATTTATTATGCTTTCCATTATTCTGTGTTTTTATTTTAAAGAAACACAAAAACCATTATGAATAATATGAGGCAGTCTTAATGCGCATTTTAATTGTAGAAGATGAGAAAAAAACCGTCGCATACCTTAAAAAAGGACTTGGTGAAAACGGTTTTGTCGTGGATATTGCCAGCGATGGTGAGGAGGGATCTCACCTTGCCACAACGGGTGAATATGATTTAATTATTTTAGACGTTATGCTTCCGGGGAAAGATGGATGGTCTATTCTTGAGGATATAAGAAAGGAAGGGAAAGCAACGCCAGTTCTTTTTCTAACAGCAAGAGATTCTGTTACGGACAAAGTCCGAGGTCTAAAGTTAGGCGCCGATGATTATCTCATTAAACCATTTTCCTTTTCTGAACTCCTTGCCCGAATTCGATCCATTCTTAGGCGTTCGCCAGTGCGGCAGCCGGACATTCTGCGGGTGGGTGATCTCGAAATTGACATTATCCGCCATAAAGCCACCCGCACTGGAAAACGACTGGACCTTTCTGCAAAAGAGTTTGTGCTTTTATCGTTATTGGTACGAAGAAAAGGCGAGGTGCTTTCCCGCACACTCATTGCGGAACAAGTTTGGGATATAAATTTTGACAGTGACACGAATGTGGTCGATGTGGCTATCCGACGCTTACGTAGTAAAGTGGATGATCCATATACTCAGAAACTCATCCATACTATTAGGGGAATGGGATATGTTTTGGAAGAAAATAAAAAAGATTAAAGAACAAAAATCTACTCCATCTTTTTCCATCGTAAAATATCTAACTGTTCTTTCCACCTTATCTTCTTTTTTCATTCTTCTTTTATCCACCAGTTTTCTTTATTGGACGCTTAAAGATAATCTTGAAAAGAAATCCGTCAGATTTCTCGTTGGTGAGATTTTCGAAATACAATCCACTTTAACTGAAAATTTGTTTGATTGGCCGACTATACAAAAAGAGATTAAAGGGGAAGAGTCTCCTGTTTATAGATCTACGCAATCTTACAGCCGCATCCTCGATAAAAAAAGACGCATCTTAGTTGAAAACACAGGAATGGGCCTGATACCTCCCAACGCATTTCCGGAACCTAAAGATATTGATTCTTCTGATAAAGGCAAGAAATGGCAATCTAGTAATGGGCATACATTTCTTTTGATGTCAACTTGGGCTGCGTCGAAAAATTTGAAAGATGATAAATATATTTTGCAGTTAGCCACAGACATTTCTCCAGATGAAATGATTATCAGTAATTATAAGGGTAGAATTCTTCTTGTAATCCTAATTGGAATCATTTTCTCGATTGGAATAAATATTGCAGTTGCTAAAAAAGGTATGCGCCCGTTGAGAGATATCACAGATAAAGTTCGTCAGATTACAGCTAGTCAACTCCATGAGCGGATTTACGCGGAAGATTGGCCTAAGGAATTAAACCTTCTTGCATCTGCCTTTGATGAGATGCTTGACCGTCTGGAAGACTCATTTCAGCGCTTGTCTCAATTTTCGGTAAACTTAGCTCACGAATTGCGTACACCAATTAACAATCTTGTAGGTGAAGCACAAGTCGGGCTTTCAAAAGCGAGAACACCTGAAGAGTACCGTCATATTCTTGAATCAAGTTTAGAAGAATATTCACGTCTTTCACGGATGATCGACAATTTGCTTTTTTTAGCCCGTTCAGAGAATAAAGAAATCAAATTGGAATTGGTTTCATTTGACGCGCGTAAAGAGATTGAAGCGGTCATAGATTTTTATGATGCGGTGGCTCAAGAACAAAAAGTCAAAGTTACTTGCGAAGGGAATGCATTTATAAAAGCGGATATGATTTTATTTAGAAGGCTTATTAATAATTTACTTTCCAATGCCTTTCAATATACGCCGCAAGGAGGCACTGTGACAATTTTTATTCGGCCAGTGGAAAAATTTGTTGACATCACTTTCAAAGATACTGGAATAGGTATTGGTGAAGAAGATATTCCCCAGATTTTTAATCGTTTTTTCAGAACAGAGTCCGCCCGATTAAAGTATCCCAATGGAATGGGGTTAGGTCTTTATATTGTCAAATCAATCATGATTTTACATGGCGGCACCGTCACTATTCAAAGTATTCCCTCCCAGGGTACAACCGTCACTTTAAAATTCCTGAATTAGACTTTAGAGAGATTACCAAAATGTAATCTTCCTGCCATCTTTATGTCAGGAACTTTATTTTATAATTGCTTTATAACCTAAAACAAGGAGGAAGTATGGGACTATCCAAAGGTATAATGTTAGGATTCATTGTAGCTGGGATTTTTGTAGTATCATCGTCGGTATCTTCAGCAGCAGAAACTAAGGATGAGGCGTTTGTTAAACTCTTGAAAGACTCCGCTGCCGTTTTACAAAAATCAAATCCAGAGATTGCAGGGCGTTTATCAAGATTTTCAAATGAGGAGGCCAATGAAGACGCCAAGGAAAAGAATGATGAGATAAATGAGAAGGATGAAAAAACAGATCAGACCAAAGATAGTGACCGCGAAGAGCATAAGAAACTCCTAAGAGATGCAGCTGCGGCTTTAAAGCAATCCCATCCTGATCTAGCTCAAAGCTTGACAAAGTCTGTCGATCAGGAAAAGAAAGATGACAATGAAGATCAGGAAGAAACGGATGAAAAAGATGAGCGGTAAATAACAAGGAAGCGCAATTGCCCTCCAGCATAAACTGGGGGGCAATAAGTCTGTAAAATGTTTTGGGTAACCTCAGCTCTCGGAAGATCTATACCGAAAGAATTAACAAAGAATGTTGCCTTGTTATGCTTGGAAATCTATGCAAATAAATCGATTAATATTAAAAGATCAATTTAAGTATTTCTTTCTTCTTTTAATCTCTGTCTTCTTTGTGTTTCCATTCTTGGATGGCGTTAAGGATGAAGTTATGATGATATCGTGTGTTTTCTTCACGATTATCGTTTTTACTTTTCGTCTTTTAGCTATAAGAATGCGTTACATTGTTTTCTTTCTTATCAAACGTGATGGCAAAGGTCTTCGATTGTCATTAGCCCAGCAAAATATGGCACGGTTAGCCAATATTCAAGGCTTCACTCCCATTATCCTCGAAATTAAACCTGCAGTTGCTTCCAGTATTTAAAAGATTTTAGCGGCCCTTTCATGCATTTCGCGCTAAATTAATGAGAATAGGAGATTTCTCATATGACCAGATGGGATTTATTGAAAGATTTAATGCTTTCAAAAGAAAGACGTGATGACATTGGGAAGGGCTGGCTTCTGTTTGCTCCCCGTATGATTCCTTGGTAAACTGCGAACAGGATGATATTAGTAGATCAAGATGATGGGCATCCGGCTATGAAACGTATTCTTGATAAAATATCGGGTTATAATGATATGTCATTACATCCGATCGTTACTTAACTTGCTGCAAAGATGGATAAACTTGAAAAGAAGCTAGGATAGAAATAGCATATTTTTGATAATTCAAAATCTCTCGAAACAGACAGAGCTGTCTTAAGTGAAACGCATGAAATGATTTAGGAGAGCCGGACTCGACAGAATGAC
>JANNCL010000162.1:0-7967 GCA_031386565.1 Candidatus Omnitrophota bacterium | reverse complement strand
GTAGTATTTGTTACGTTCCAATTTGCACATTCAAAGTTAGCAAGCTATATTTTACCTTTATTCCCTGCTGTTGCGCTGATCACAGGATCTCTGATCATTGACATGATCGAAAAAAAATATGTGAACAGATTGTCAAAAGTCTTTACTGCAAGTGTCGCCATTTTCATAATAGCATTAGGGTGTGTTGTTCCGGCAGCCTTCCCGTTCTATAAAAAATATGTTCCCGATCTGCTGCCGCTGTTTTTTACTTCTGCAAGTCTGTTGACGCTGGGAGTAGTCAGTTTGATATTGTTGTTAAAGGAGAAAATATTGAAAAGTTTATTGGTGCTAGGGATTGCACCAATTGTGCTTTTATGGTCGCTGTTCTTAATAAAATCGGATATTCAACCTTACATATCGACCATTGATTCCGTACAATATTTACCTTCCGGTAATGCCGCTGCAACGTTGTTAACATCCAAGCCATATGCAAGAGGACTGCGGTATTTTACGGATAGGAATGTAACGGTTTTGGATATTAACGGCGGTAATTATTTTAGTCCGCATCCGATCAATATCTTAACTTCCCAGGAGCAACTGAAGAATTATCTTAAGGAGCAGAAGATCACTTATGCTGTGTTAAAGAAATCCGGATTCAAAACTATATCTGAGCTTTCGGCTAAGGAATTTCGAATCACATTATTGAAATTGATAGGCTATAATTACGTAATAAAAATAGAGGCTCTTTCATGATATTGAGCTTGATATTTTATATATTCATGAGTGTTGGTACGTGTTTTGCGGATGGTGGGACATTTTCTGATATTTTTCAATCGTATCAACAAACAAAAGAATCTATCGTTGTTAAAGTGATATCTGCTGACACTATTGTGTTAGAAGATGGCAGGCATATAAAAATGATCGGCATTGAATCTTTTGGTCCGCCGCCACGTATTTTGTTAAAATACGATAAGAACGGTAAAATAATTGAAGAGCCTATTGAACCGACTATCCCCCTCGAAGATCAGGCTGTATACTTTGCAGCCGATCTTTTAGAAAATAAAAAGGTAAAATTAGAGTATGATGTTGATGCGTTAGATGAACATCATCAACGCCAAGCGTATATTTTTTTACCAAATGGAAAGCTGGCTAACGCTGAATTATTACGTGAAGGTTTTGTCCGTCTTAAGATTCGTCCGCCTAATTTAAAGTATGCCCAGGATTTGCGCAATGCCTACCAGGAAGCCAGAACACAGCAACGAGGTTTTTTAAGCAATTAACATGCACTTACATGATAAAGTATTAAATGACCTGCGCCGATTAAATATCATAAAAAAAGGTACCACTATCTTGATTGGTGTCTCAGGCGGGGTCGATTCTATGGTCCTAGCTCATATTATGCATGAGATCCGTCATGAACTAGGAATAAGACTTTTCATTGCTCATTTTAATCATCGCCTAAGAAAATCATCTTCTAAAGATCAATATTTCGTAGAGCAATTCTGCCAGGCTTACAACATTCCGATCATTCTTGGCGAGCGTAATAAAAGATCACTTTTAAAAAAAATGTCAGAAGATCAAGCAAGGGACCTTCGATTTAAGTTCTTTATTAGATCGATGAAGCGATCCCAAGCAGATATTCTCATGCTTGCACATAATCAAAATGACCTTGCGGAAACCGTGTTGATGCGATTGATCAGGGGGAGTGGTTTATACGGGATAAGGGGGATTGTAAAGATTAGAAATATCAATGGAATGGAAGTTGTTCGTCCCTTACTTGATCATTCCAGGAATGAAATAGAGCTATATGCAAAGTCTAAAAATATTGGATATTGTCATGATGAAACAAATGATAAGGATATTTATTTGAGAAATAAAGTTAGGCGCAACCTTGTTCCTTTATTAGCAAAGGTGTATAATCCTTCCATTGTTCTGTCTCTTGCGCAATTAGCCAAGACTGCCCAAGATGATTATGCTTTTTTGTTGGAAATAACCAAACAGCAATTAAAAGAAAATATTGTTAGAAAACCCGGCAGCGTTAGAATAAAAATGTCTTTTTTTAAAGATAATCATGTTGCCGTTATCCGATTAGGAATAAGGTGTGCTTTTGAAGACTTGACTGGTGATCTGAATAAGATCACTTTTGAGCATGTTCAGGCAGTTTGTGACCTTATTGCAACAGGAAATGAAGGTTCAATGGTACATTGGCCTAATGACACTACTATCGTGAGATTAAAAGGCTGCGTGGAGTTTCGTCAATGAATTACGTATTATCAATGATATTAATTATATTTGCAAACCCAGTATTTGCTCAGGATATAACAAAGGACGGGTTTGTTAAAGAGGCATTTGAGAACGGTGCCCCAAGATCTGAGAAAACATACCGTTCTGGAAAGCTAAACGGTGCTTTTCGTGAGTTTTATCCTAATGGGAATTTGTTGAGCGTTGGTTCTTATAAAGATGGCCAATTGAACGGAACAATGAAATCCTATTATGAGGATGGCTCATTATTCTTTGAAAAGAATTATTTGAAAGGACAGTTGCATGGAAGTGCAAGGGAATATTATCCAAATGATGTTCTAAAGAGTTTGGAAAGCTATAAATTAGACCTTTTAGACGGGCTAAATCAGTATTATTTTCCTAATGGCACTTTAAAGATGTCCATGAATTTCAAAAATGGAAAATTGTCTGGATTAAGCCGTGAATATAGAGATAATGAAACATTGAAAAGTGAGATCAATTATGAAGATGATCATATGGAAGGCGTGGCAAAGGAATACACCGCAGATGGTTCTATCTATGCTCAGTGGACCTATCGTTTAGACCAAAAGGATGGTTCTGGAAGAACATATTATCCTAACGGCCAGATTGAATGGGAAATGACTTTTGTTAATGGTGATATCGAGGGTGTAAATAAGAAGTACTCTCAAGAAGGACATATCCTAGTTGAGGCGGTTTATAGAAAAAACCAATTCAATGGACTTGTGAAAGAATTTAGAGCGGATGGGCATCTTAAAAGTGAATGCAGTTATTTAGATGGCAAGAAAGATGGTGCCTGTAAAGAATACAGGGATAATGATAAAATATGGATGGAGTGGTTCTATAAAGATAACCAGAAAGAGGGAGCCGCAAAAGAATATGATCCGGATGGTTTTTTATGGATGACCGTTCATTTCAAGGGTGGTAAGAAATATGGGGGAATGACGGAATATTATCAAAATGGTAAGATAAAACAAGAGTGGCATATTGAAGGATCTAAGGAGAATGGCGCAAGCAGGTCTTATTATGATTCCGGTGCAGTTATGACGGAAGAACGATATGAAAATGGTTTGTTGGAAGGAGAAGTTCGCGTTTTTAAGAAAGATGGGAATTTGGCGTATATTGATACTTATGAACATGGTATAAAAACAAATCGGCAGAATGCCGGGAATTAATAGACGGAGAAAATAAATGGCGCAACTTAGTGGATCCGGACAAAAGCAGCAACCTTTAAAAGGTGATAAACGTCCAAGCGGTAATCTATTGATATGGGTTATTTTGGGAATTATATTCATGATGTTGATGTTCCAGCAAGAGGGTGGGAAGTATGCTTTAAAAACAAAGACCCTTTCTTATTCTGAATTCTATAACATTCTTAAAGATAATAAAGAAAAGCCTCTCATTAAAAAGCTTGAGCTCACGGAAGGTGCCGATAATTCAGTAAAAGGCACAATGGCCGATGGTACTGATTTTAAGATCAATATCCCCCAACGTGATGAAGATCTGCTTAAATTGATGCGTGACAATGTTAATGATTTCTCAGTTGTTCCTCCTGAATTATTCTGGAGTCAATTATTCGTTCAGTTGATCCCATTTATCGGTATATTAGGTTTGATCTGGTTTGTTTCTTCCAGAGGTTCTCAAATGGGTAATAAGATCCTAGCATTTGGAAAGTCTCGCGCTCAAATGGGTGCTAATACAAAGGTCACTTTTAATGATGTTGCCGGTGTTGATGAAGCAAAGGAAGAGCTTCAAGAAGTCATTGAATTCCTTAAAGATCCTAAAAAGTATGAGCGTTTAGGCGGTAAGATACCCAAGGGTGTTTTATTGGTAGGCCCACCAGGAACTGGAAAGACCTTGTTAGCTAAAGCAGTAGCTGGAGAAGCAGGCGTTCCGTTCTTTTCTTTAAGCGGATCGGATTTCGTAGAAATGTTCGTTGGGGTTGGAGCTTCGCGTGTTAGGGATCTTTTTGAACAGGGCAGGGCCGCTGCTAAGAAATCGGGTAAGGGCGCGATCATCTTTATTGACGAGATCGACGCGGTGGGTCGTCAGCGTTTTGCTGGAATCGGTGGCGGTAATGATGAACGTGAACAAACGTTGAATGCGTTGCTTGTTGAAATGGATGGATTCAGCACAGTGAGCGGGTTGATCCTTATTGCCGCAACAAACCGGCCGGATACTCTAGATCCTGCGCTATTGCGTCCAGGACGTTTTGACCGTCAAATTACGGTTGGTTTACCTGACATAAATGGACGTGAAGCTATTCTGAAAGTTCATAGTAAACTCATTAAGTTGGCGGTTGATGTTAACCTGAGGAAGATCGCTCAACAAACGGTTTATTTTTCAGGTGCGGATCTAGCAAACGTATGCAATGAAGCAGCTTTATTAGCGGCCCGCCGTAATAAAGAAACCGTTGGATTGGAAGAAATGTTGGCCGCTGTTGAGCGGGTCACTATGGGGCCGGAAAAGAAAAGCCGCACTACCTCCAAGAAAGAAAAGGAAATGACCGCATATCATGAGGCTGGTCACGCACTGATATCGCTGATGGTGGAAGAAGTGGATACATTTTCAAAAGTATCCATTATCCCTAGGGGCATGGCAGGAGGTTATACCTTAACTCCTCCTACTGAAGATAAGCATTATATGTCCAAACGTGAATTAAAAGGTGTCATGACGGTTTTATTGGGAGGGATGGTTGGTGAAGAAATATACATGAATGACACATCCACGGGGGTTAGCAACGACCTTCAAAAAGTATCGCAGATCGCTAGGAACATGGTTTGCACTTATGGCATGAGTGACAAATTAGATAAGCTTGCATTTGGTAAACAAAGCCAACCGATGTTCTTAGGCAGGGATATGTTTGATGAACGTAATTATAGCGAGGATACAGCAAAGAAGATCGATGAAGAGGTTCATGGTTTAGTGCATGAGGCTTATGAAAGGGCTAAATCATTGTTGTCACAACATCGTGATAAAATGGATCTGTTGTCAAAACGATTGATCGAAAAAGAAACTCTTGATATTGAAGAAGTAAGGATATTATTGAATTTGCCGGAACCGATTAAAACGAACTTACACACAGATATTGTCTAATATGCAAGTTGTGGCGGGTAGTTTTGTTCTTGATCTTTCATCCAGCACTAAATTGATGGGGATCGTTAATTTAACTCCAGATTCTTTTAGTCATGATGGTTTGTTAAAAAAGAATAAAGATCCCCAAATACATGTTAAGTTTATTAAGAAACTTATCTCCCAAGGGGCGGATATTATTGATATCGGTGCGGAGTCAACTCGTCCCGGAGCAAAAAAGATCACTTCAAAAGAGGAAATAAAGCGCCTTCTTCCGACTTTAAAAGTTTTAATTCCGAATATTAATGTGCCTGTCTCTTTGGATAGCTATAAATTAGATGTTATCCATGCCGCACTTGATTCCGGGGTTAGTATCATCAATAATATACAAGGTCTTAAAGTTACAAAAGGTTTATTGAAGCTTATCCGTGATTATAAGGTTGCCCTGGTGTTGATGCACATGCGCGGTACTCCCCAAAATATGCATCTCAAAGCATCTTATGATGATGTTTTAAACGATATAATGACAGAACTTGAGGGGGCACTCGATTTTTGTTTGGACTTTGGTTTAAAAAAAGATAGAATCATCATTGATCCGGGTATTGGTTTTGCAAAATCACCAGAACAGAATAACCATGTCTTGAAACATTTGAATATGTTTTCGGCATTTAATGTGCCGATACTGGTAGGGACTTCAAGAAAATCATTTCTAGGTAAGGCTGTTGGCAATATGGAGAAAGATCGTTTAGCGGCAACGGCCGCAAGCGTGTCTGTCAGCATCTTAAAAGGCGCTAATATCGTTCGGGTCCATGATGTTGCTTTCATGAAAGATGTCATCACTGTCACCGATCTGATAAAAAATTCATAAAAATGCATATATCAATTTGGTTCATTCTTCATTCTGTCGTTGAAATACTCATCCTTTGGATCGTTTATTATCGTATTCTTTTGTTCTTTGAAGGCACACGTGCATTTCAGGTATTGAAAGGGATCAGTTACTTGACGGTAGCATTAATGTTATCCCACGTCCTGCATTTTGATGTGCTCAACTGGCTTTTAGGGCATTTCTTCTCGATATGGATCATCGTCATTGTTGTTGTTTTTCAACATGAGTTACGCGCTGGTTTAGCACGTTTAGGACAACAGCATCTTTTCAGTCTTACTTTGGGAGAGATGGAAATCGAGAAATTGATCGAGGAGATCTCAGATGCGATCTTTAAATTATCTAAAAAAAAGACAGGTTGTTTGATCGCGATCGAGCGACAAATGAAGTTAAATTTATATATAGATAGCGGCATTAGTCTGGATGCGAAAATATCATCGGCCTTTTTACAAAGCATTTTTTATACCGCTTCACCTTTACATGACGGTGGTGTTGTTATTCAGGGAGAAAGGGTTGCAGCGTCATCGTGTTTGTTCCCACTTTCTGAGAATCCGACAGTCAATAAAACGGTCGGTACGCGTCATCGTGCTGCCTTAGGTTTGAGCGAACAAAGTGATGCGTTGGTGATCCTTGTCTCTGAACAAACCGGCCGTGTCAGTATTGCTTTTCAGGGGAAATTTCAACCAGTTGCCGAAAAAGGGGAATTCGATGTTCTGTTAAAGAACATTCTTGAGCCGCAGAAAGAACATAAAAAAAATGAAGACTTGGTTTGAGTCCAATTCCATATTGAAGTTCATTGCTTTATGTTTAGCCATCATTACCTGGGTTTATGTAAAGTTGATGGGAGGCTAAATGGCAATTTTAGGTGTTAATATCGATCATGTCGCAACGTTACGCCAAGCAAGGCAAGAAGAGGACCCAGATCCTATTCTTGCTGCGAGGGTCTGTGAAACTGCGGGGGCAGAGAGCATTGTTGCTCATTTAAGAGAAGACCGACGGCATATTCAAGACCGGGATATCATTGTCCTTCGGAGGATCTTAAAAACGCGTTTTAATCTTGAAATGTCCTTACAGCCCGCGATCGTGGACATGGCTAAAAAGATAAAACCGGATCAAGTGACACTTGTGCCAGAGCGTCGGCAAGAGTTGACTACAGAAGGCGGTTTGGATGTTATTAAGAATGTAAAGACCATATTAAAGGCATGTGATTCTTTGCGAAGATCGAAAATTGATATTAGTATTTTTATTGCTCCGGATCGTGATCAAATCATTGCTTCAAGGGATGTCGGGATCAAGGTCATAGAGTTGCACACAGGACAATATGCACGAAATTTTGCGCAGCGTAGAGGAATGTCGGAATATAAAAAGTTATGTGCAATGACGGAACTAGCGATAAAGCATGGGATTGTTGTCAATGCCGGGCATGGTTTAAATTATGAGAATGTTAAACCCATTGCTGCGATAGAGGGTATTAATGAGTTAAATATTGGACATGCTATTATTTCTAGATCTATTTTTATTGGTCTCAAACAGGCTGTTAAAGAAATGAAACTATTGATAAAATGATCGTCGGTACAGGTATAGACATCATAGAGATCGACCGTATTGAACGTGCGATAAATCGCTGGGGAGATCTTTTTTTAGAACATGTTTTCACTCAAGATGAGATCATTTGGGCCAAAACCCATAAATTTCCATACCCTCATTTCGCAGGAAGGTTCGCCGCCAAAGAAGCCATTTTTAAAGCATTGCGTATGCCACAGGTAACCTGGTT
>JANNCL010000139.1:0-3702 GCA_031386565.1 Candidatus Omnitrophota bacterium | reverse complement strand
CAAATGAGTTGATGATTCGTTATCCTGAAGGAAATGCTCAAGGATATCGCCGTGTTGACCGGTGGTAAGGCCATTACGGAAGATCTGGGCTTGAAATTAGAAACAGTTGAATTAGCTGACTTAGGTCGTGCTAAGAAGGTCAAGATCGACAAAGATAATACCACCATCGTTCAGGGTGCCGGTAAAACGGTTGATATCAAAGGCCGTATTGCCCAGATCAAGAATCAGATCGAGTCTACGGATTCATCTTATGATAAAGAGAAGTTGCAAGAACGCTTGGCTAAATTATCCGGCGGTGTTGCGATCATCAATGTCGGTGCGGCAACAGAGAGCGAAATGAAAGAAAAGAAAGCTCGCGTCGAAGATGCGTTGCATGCGACCCGCGCGGCTGTTGAAGAAGGCATTGTTCCAGGCGGCGGTGTTGCGTTACTACGCTGCATCAAGGACTTGGAAGCCATTGACCTTAAGGGTGATGAAAAGACCGGTTCAGAGATCGTGCGCCGTGCGTTGGAATCTCCGGTACGTCAATTGGCCTTCAATGCTGGTTTAGAAGGATCAGTGATCGTTGAGCATCTGATCAATGAAAAAGATCAGAGCAGCGGTTATGATTTTAATAATGACCAATACGTGGACATGTTCAAAGCCGGGATCATTGATCCTGCCAAGGTAACACGTACAGCCTTACAACATGCGGCATCCATTGCTGGCTTATTGTTAACTACGGAATGTTTGATCACCGACATCCCAGAGAAAGAAAAAGCTCCGGCAATGCCAGGCGGTGGTATGCCAGGCGGCGGCATGGGCGGGATGTACTAGCCCTTCGTAGCTCAACGTGAGTGAGGCAAAGCCGAGCGAAACATTTGAGCGAAGTAGGGTTAATGGGTGTCATTCTAAAGAGGGTGCTTTACAGCACCCTCTTTTTTTTGATAGAATCACCTTCATGGAAAAAAAGATAAGGACATTTTGTGCCGCGCTCATTTGTGGTTTTACTATTTTAGGTGTTTCCAGCTGCGCACTTTTTCCTTTACGCTCACATCAGGTGAAAGCCCAAGATGTTCCTCTAAAGTTTTCGTTACCTACGGAAATTGTCCTGCAGACTGAGCCAGACCCTTCCATGCTGGATCATAGTTTTAATGAAGCGTGGAGGGCTTCTCAAAGGGCTGTTCATCAAATGGGATTGACCACCGAAGAAGATATGTCCGAAGGGCATATTCAGGCAAAGGTGGGTAAGTCTAAGGTGAATGTCAATATAACAAAAACAGGCCCCAACTCCGTCCGCCTCTGTGTGGTGGCCGTAAAAGACTCGGGTGATGACCCTGATCTTAGCACGGCAGTTTTCCACAAGATCCAGGAGCAGTTCAATTTTTCTTCCGACCCGCAGTAATGTACTCTTTCTGCAAATTCTTTTTGTGGTAAAACATCTCAGGAAATGTTATCTTTTGGGATAAATCAATCGTATATATATGATAAGCTTTCAAAAACCCCTACATATCATTACTTTAACTGCCTTTGTTGCCTGTGGAACCCTTTTTAGAGGGGATGTTTTTGCTCAGGCGGTATTAGATCTTCCCAAACCCGGCGCCATGGTCAATCTAAGTAAGCGTTTTGATCCTCCCTTGATCAAAGGACTGAAAATTGATCAGAATAATCCTTTTTTATTCGATTTTATCGTTGATATCGGCCAGGATAAACTTTCCGGCCAGGCCCTGAAATTGGAAGGCGAGCGGATGATCCGTTATTTTATGGCTTCATTGGCCATGAAGGACGAAGATCTCTGGGTTAATCTGTCTCCATTTGAGAAAGACAGGATCATCCCGGAAACGTTAGGCGGTACGGACATGGGGCGCGATATGTTGGCGCAAGATTATCTGCTCAAGCAATTAACGGCTTCTTTGATCTACCCGGAGAAAGAATTGGGCAAGAAATTCTGGAGCGCTGTTTACACCAAAACGAATGCTCGATTTGGCGCGCAACAAATTCCAATGAATATGTTCAATAAAGTCTGGATCGTCGCCGATAAAACAGAAGTCTACGAAAAAGGACAGACAGTTTTGGTTACAAAGAGTCATTTAAAAGTAATGTTAGAAGAAGATTATTTAGCAAGCCAAGCGAACCAACGATCGAATACGAAAGCACCCCAGGGAAATAACCGATCGCAAACCCAAACAACCCAGATAATCCGGGACATCATCCTCCCCGAGATCGAACACGAAGTCAACCAAGGGCAGAATTTCGCTCATTTACGTCAGATATTCAATGCCATCATCCTTGCCACATGGTACAAAAAAAATCTCGAACAATCACTGATAACACAGATCTATGCCGATAAAGGTATGGTAAAGGGCATAGAGATCAATGATCTTAAAATAGGCAGAAAGATCTATGAAAGGTATCTGCAGGCATATAAAAAAGGTGTGTTCAATTATATTAAGGATGACTTGAACACAGGATCAAAACAGCTTGTTCCCCGTAAATATTTTTCGGGTGGAGTTATCGGGAAGTTGACGATCGATAAGTCTCAATTAAACGATGCCCAGGTAACTTCACTGTTTGACAAAACCCAGTTAGTTGATTTTGCCATGCGGGCAGATGTATCGAAACGCGATATTACAGGTCAAGCAAAGCGGTCACAGGACAAAGCAATGACTCAACCAAGCCAAGCAAAGATCGTATTTCTTCGTGAAAGTGATAGAGAGCAGTTCGTTCAAGAATTAAGGAGGCTGTTGTCTCAAGCAGAACAAAAAAATAATACTAAGAAAATTTCTCATGGACTGACAGAGGTCTATTTTTTCAGCGAGAACGGTTCCTCAAAAAGTTTATTATCTGCCTATACTTCTTTAAAAGATCAGGAAAATTTACTACTTCTTTTGCACATAGAACATCCTAATAACGCATTATTCCATGTGCAGGTCAATAAGGCTTGGGCTCTTACTGCGACGGTGTCCGAGATGTTGAATGAAATGTTATCTCTTTTAACAAAGCCTTTGGGTCGTACTGGAGATACTGATTCCTCTGATTTCAGAATATTCATGAAGAATATTGGAAGTGGGGAGGGGGCAACTACTAAGAGTGTACCGGATGCAAAAAAGAGTTTTTCATTTGAATCTAACAATGCTTGGTCAGAGGCGATCGAGTTATTTAAAGTATTCAATAGCATCGTTTGGCAGCTTAAGGAGGACGGTCATCCGCCTAAGATTACAACGAACAAAATGCAATCCACGACCACATTAGATTTTGGCGGGGATCTGCCTATATTTGTTGTTCCCAAAGAGGTGAAAAGCGGTGTTAAGATCGAGCAGTTGAATATTTTGCCGCCAGACGGAGGTGCGATCGGTGCCATTACTGTCCGTTTTGAAAAGCCCTTTATATATTCGGATCAATTCAGTAAAGTGATCATTTTTGAGGAAGTAAGGTTGCAGTTGATGCGATACTTGCTCCAAGAATTCGGAGATGATAACGTTAAGGCGGAGCAGATCCTAGCCTCCATCAGGACGGATGAGCTTGAGGAATTTGAATATTTGGCAAAGAAATACATTGACGCGGATGTGTTAAAACCTTTCTTGGCGAGAATAAATAGCGATCCGATTGAACCTCAGAATATCGCGCCTGTATCCGGCCAGATAAATTTTGATCTTGATGAGGTGGATGTGTTGGATCGTGGTTTTTTGATGGAAATAGATAAGTTAAGAGCGCATTTATCTC
>JANNCL010000137.1:0-15751 GCA_031386565.1 Candidatus Omnitrophota bacterium | reverse complement strand
ATCATCACAACGGTCATGTTCATTGCGGTCATGGGCCCATCCGTTGTTATTGCCGTACTTGGGTACGCGGTCATTAAAGCCTTGAGCCGTAATCCTTCGGCCGCCCCTAAGATCATTGTAGCGATGGGTATCATGCTGGTCTTTGCTGAAGCTATAGCAGTTGTCGCCATTTTGATCGTATTTCAGCTCTTTTCACAAAAGTAGAGGAAGCTTATGGGTTTTAAACTTTGGCATGAAGCTTTCATTTTTGTACTGGTCTTTAGCGCTCTGATCGTTGTCCCGTGCTATTTCATCGCGTTCTTTGGCTCTAAGATGATCAATGAGATGGGGAATTTTCCATCAAGAGCGGAAGATATCCAGTCTAAGTCGCTTTGGAAAGTTTTGGTCGTCTTTATAGCCGCAGCGCTCGCACTCGCGCTATTCTTTCATGTTTTTTATTAATCAAAGGCATGCCGCTCACTGCGGCATGCACGTCATTTAATATGCAATAGTATAGACAGGAGAATTTCATGAGTTGGAACTTAATCATCCAGTTTTTAGTCCTGACGACATTTATATCCGGCGGGATCATTTTTGCACTCTATATGGTTCTTATCAGAACTGTAGATGGTGCTAAACAGCGTTTAGACAGGGACGCGGAAGCGGCCCGTAAACGGGAGGCCGAATTAAATCAGAAGATCAAGGAAGCGGATGCCCAGCTGCAGCAGCGTAAAAAAGAGTTGGATGTCATGGAAAAGAAAATGCGGCAGGAATTGGAAGAACAATCCGCTAAACAAAAAGAAGAGATCATAGGTAAAGCGCGTACCGAAGCAGAAGAGATCATTGTTAAAGCTCAGAACGCCAGGGAACAGATCAAAAAAGAGTTAGAGAAGAATTACGAGATCAAGACTATTGAATATTCCGTGAAAATTCTAGCTGATGTATTCTCTAATGCGGTTAAAGATTCGATCGATCGTGAATTATTCAATGAATTCGTTGTTAAACTAAAAGGTGTGGATTTTTCCCGCTTAGGTCCTGATGTAAAAACTGCGGATATCATTACCGCCAATCCTTTAGAGCAGACGTCCATTGCCACCATTGCTGCGATCTTTAAAGAGAAGTTAGGTCGTGAAATAAAGTTTAATCCAAAGATCGATAAAACGGTCATTCATGGGGTAGTGCTTCAATTTGAGAGTTTATTGTTGGATGGGAGTTTACAGAATTCCTTCAAAGAAGCTGCGGGCGCGTTGAGGCAGCAAATTGAGAAACAGCACGCGGGTTAAGCCGTAAAGGTGACATGGGGAAAGCCAATAAAGTAAAATACGAAGTGATGGAGGTTCGCGAGCTTGTTGACCTGATCCAGGTCTTAAAAGACGTCGCGGACATGAAATACCACGCGCTTATTTCCCAAAAGTCAAAATTCAATCGTTTTACTGAATCATTCGCTGATTTTTTCAGTCTGGTCAGTTTTTCTCAAGTGCGGCACCCCTTAGTTAATAATGATGTTCCTAAAACAGCGCTCTTAGTTATTTCATCCGAACGCGGTTTTGTCGGTGATCTGAATTCCCGGGTTGTCAATAGGGCGGTGGAAGAATTAGAGAAAGTCAATGGCAACGCCGATCTCGTTGTTATTGGGAAAAAGGGCGTCGGCAAGTTGGAGGGAATGGGTTATAAACTTCTTAAAAGCTGGGAAGATGTCGAAGATAAAGGTTTTTATGAGATGTCCTTGGAGATCAAGGATTTCTTGGTTAAAGAGGTCATGGAGGGTCGCATTGGCAGAGTTGTTGCCGTATACCCTTGGCCTAAAGATTATACGATCATAAAGCCGCGCGCCGTGAAACTTTTGCCTTGTGAGGACCTGCTGCCTCAGCAGACACAAAACATTGATTTTTTCAAACAGCTTATTGAAGAGTCCGATGCTGTGGATATGATGGGATATTTGGCGGACATGTGGCTGTCATCTAAGATATTTGAGATATTCTATGATACCAATTTGGCTGCAGCTTCCGCGCAGACACAGCAGTTGGAAAACAGTTTGGGAAAGATGCGCAAAGAAAGAGAAGTTGTTAAATTAAAATATCGTAAGGCGCGCCGCGGGGACATTGATAAGAGTTTGCGCGAAGTTTTCTCGGCCCGTATGATGGCTATTAAATAGTGTAAACAGGAGTAAAACAATGGCAGAACAAGAAGAAAAAAAATTGGTCAGGCCGACGAATGTGGTGAAGAATACGGGGCGTATCGCTGCCGTGCAGGGTCCTGTTGTGGATGTGCGTTTCCCTGTGGATGAAGAAGCTCCGGCTGTCTTTGACTGTATTGAATGTTTTTCTCTTGATGGTAATCGCATTGTTCTGCAAACATCCGAACATTTAGGACCAGGCTTGGTGCGGTGTATTTCTTTTATGGAAACGTTGAACCTGCAGTTAGGTTCTCCCTGTACCAATATGAGGGAGCCTATCGCGATCCCTATTGGGGATGGTTGTTTTGGTAGGGTCATGGATGCTTCCGGACGTCCTTTAGATAATGCGGGACCTTATAATTGTCCTGAAACAGTGCCGATCCGTAAACCGGTTGAACAGTTCGGTTTCGATCTAAAGCGCAAGGGGCGGGAGATCCCGGAGTTGTTAGAAACAGGGATCAAGTACATCGACCTTCTTTATCCGATGATCAAGGGCAGCAAGACGGGGGTTCTGGGCGGTGCAGGCTGCGGGAAGACTGTTGTTATCTTGGAACTCATTAATAATATCGTTAAAGCCCACGGCGGTGCTTGTGTCTTTACCGGTATCGGAGAACGTATCCGCGAAGGCAATGAGCTTTTTTATGAATTGGAAGAAAGTCATTTGCTGCCTAAAGTCATGTTGGCTTTCGGTCAAATGGATCAGCCGCCGGGTGCGCGCGCCGAAGTTGTTAACTGTGGTTTGACCATGGCGGAGTACTTGTTGGCTAAGAATAAGGACGTGCTGCTGTTCATGGATAATTTGTATCGGTTCATACAGGGTGGTCAGGAAGTCTCCACACTCCTTGGTCGTGTTCCTGCAGAAACAGGGTATCAACCGACGTTGGCATCCGAGGTTAATGCCGTTCAGGAACGTATCCGTTCCGTTGAAGGCGGCGGATCTATCACGGCGATGCAGGCTGTTTATGTTCCGGCTGATGATATGACCGATCCGGCGGTTGTGTCTATCTTTGCCACGCTCGACGGGGTTATAGTTCTTTCTCGCGACTTGGTCCAGCGTGGTATGTACCCTGCGATCGATCCCCTTCAAAGTTCTTGTACCAATTTGGATACAAACGTGGTGGGGCGTAAGCATTATGAAATGTCCCAGCAGGTTATCCAGCATTTTAATAAGCATAATTCTTTGAAACGCATCGTCGCGGTTATCGGTCTGGAAGAATTAAGTAAAGAAGATCAGCGGATCTATAAGCGGGCTGAAAAATTGTATAATTTTATGACGCAGCCTTTCACGGTCAGCGAGGTTTTTACTGGTAAAAAAGGCGAATACGTCAAACTTGAAGATAATATTCTCGGATGTGAACGCATTTTGCGAGGCGATTATGACCATATGGAAGCTCAGGACTTTTATATGATCGGTAAAGCCCCGAAGATATGATATGTATAAATCCGTTTCAAATAAGATTCTTCAAGATGTCCTCACTAAGCATGGCATTTCCAACGTTGCGGATATAGCGGGTCATTTTTCGGCGGCCCAGTCACAGCGGCGAGACTTGTATTCTTATTGTATTGAGAATGGCATCGTTCCCGAATCCGTGATATCGCAGGCATTGTCCAAAGAATTCAAGATCGAAATCGTTGATTTAAGAAGATCCATCATCACTCAGGACGTTATTGATAAAGTTCCGGTCAAAATAGCCAGTTTTTATGAATTTATGCCGGTGGAACTGCGCGGCAATGAATTGACGATCGCGGTATATTTGCCTGGTGATCTACGCATGGAAGATGATATCCGCGTCAATTTAGGTCTTATCCCGAGATTTGTCTTAGCCCCCAAATTCCAGATCCAAGAAGCTTTGAAAAAATATTATGGTTTTGCCTCGGATACGATCGAACGCATTTTGCATAAAGAGCCGCAGCAGCTGAAGGTAGAACACACTCAGGCATGGGTGGAAGATATAGAGAAAAAGAGTGAAGATCCATCTGTTTCTAAGCTGGTCAATCAGATCATTCTGGAAGCATATCAAAAGCGCGCCACGGATATCCATTTGGAGCCATACCGTGATAAGATCCGGCTGCGTTATCGCATTGACGGCATCCTGGTGGATGCGAACTTACCGCCGGAAGCAAAGCATTTCTTATTGCCCATGTTATCGCGCATCAAGATCATGTCCAATCTGAGCATTACGGAGCGACGTCTGCCGCAGGATGGCAGTGCGGTTGTGCGCACCAATGATCAAGATCTGGATTTACGTATTTCTACCATCCCGACACCTCGCGGGGAAAGCATGGTCATTCGTATTTTGCCGACAAAAAGCATGCGTAGCAATTTGGAAAGTTTAGGGCTTACTCGTTATAATGCCGCAAAATTCAGGAAGTTGATCACTCAGCCGCATGGGATCATATTTGTTACTGGTCCGACGGGGAGCGGAAAAACGACGACCTTATATGCCTGCTTGCATGAACTTAACCGTGATGCGCAAAAGATCATCACCATTGAGGATCCCATTGAGTATGAAATGGAAGGGGTCACACAGATCCAGGTCAACCCTAAGATCAATTTTTCTTTTGCTGACGGGCTGCGTAGCATATTGCGTCATGATCCTGATATTATCATGGTGGGCGAAGTACGTGACCTGGAGACCGCGGAGATCGCTATCCGTACCGCATTGACTGGGCATTTGGTTTTCTCCACTCTGCATACCAATGATGCTCCTTCCGGCATTACTCGTTTGATCGATATGGGGTTGGAACCTTATTTGATAGCATCCGCTGTGGAAGCATTTGTCGCACAGCGTTTGGTGCGTTTAATTTGTCCGCAATGCAAAGAAGAAGACACCGAAGTTCCTCGTGAGATCAAGCAGGAGATCAAAGAAACCCTTCAGCTACCGAACGATGAAGTAATGGCGTACAAAGGGGCTGGCTGTGATCGATGTAATCGCACAGGGTACTATGGGCGTACTGCGATCTACGAGATCTTTGAAATGAGCGCGGCGATCAGATCAATGCTCAATGCTAAACCTAAGCTTGAACAGTTAAAAGCCCTGGGATTGCAGAATGGGATGGTGACCTTGCGCCAGAATGGCTGGCAAGCTGTCATTGACGGATCCACGACGGTCTCTGAAATTTTAAATGTGACGATCAAGAGCGATCTTCCATCACATATGCCCTCGGCTGAAACATTAACCACTTTTTAACCAAGATCGACGGATATGCCCTCCTTCGTTTACAAAGCTAAGAACGAGCACGCACAGACTATTGCCGGTCATATTCAAGCCCAGCATCAGGAAGAAGCGTTGGAGATTATTTATAACCAAGGCCTTGTGCCTGTTTCTATTGAAGAGGAAACAACACAAGGTGTTCTTATCAGCCAGATACAGACTAAGAAGGTCAAGAATAAGGAAATCTATCTATTTACAAAACAATTGGCGGGTTTGGTAAAATCTTCGGTTTCGTTATTAAAGGGATTGGAAGTTATCGCTGCACAGAATCGTAATCCTTATTTTTCAAAGGTCTTAGGTGATATTGCTTTAGGTGTTAAAACAGGTCGATCATTTTCCAGCTGTTTGGGGCAATATCCAGCGATATTTTCAACAGTCTATGTGGCCATGATCCGGGTTGGGGAAGAGATGGGTCATTTACGGGAAGTTTTGATAGACCTGGCCCAATTCCATAAACGACAGGATGAGTTGTCCTCAAAAGTATCCGGGGCTATTGTGTATCCGTTAGTGATGCTTAGTGTCGGGACATTGACGGTGATCTTTATCCTGACATTTGTCCTTCCTAAGATCGCGGTTATTTTTTCCGATTCGCATGAAATATTGCCATTGCCGACGCGCATTGTGATGATGATCAGTCAGAATGTGCGATTGTTCGGATTTCCCGCGGCAGCAGGGGTGGCATTGCTGGTGATGATCTTTAATCGATGGCGCAAGACCAATGCCGGTAAAATATTCCTGGGGAAGTGGTCTTTACGGACCCCGGTCCTTAGAGATCTGGTCGTAAAAATAAATCTGTCTCGTTTTAGCCGCACAACATTCCTTTTACTTCAGAGCGGTTTACCATTATTGCGGGCCATCGAAACAGCCGCGCAAACAATATCTAATCCTCAGTTAAGGATGGATATGTTGCTGTCGGCGGAAGCTTTAAGCGGTGGAGAGAATTTCGGCCGTTCGCTCAGGCGTTGTGAATATGTTCCGCCGCTTTTTATAGAGACGTTGAGTGTGGCTGAAGAGGGAGGGCATTTAAAAGAAGCTTTTGTGGATATCGCGGATTCCTGCGAAATGGATGTGCAGGAATCGATGAAAACCATAACCACCTTGCTTGAGCCTTGTATGATTCTTGTTGTTGGATCGGTCGTAGGATTTATTATATTTGCAATGCTGCTACCTATTTTTTCCATGGATATTATGGCGCGATAATATGGCACGGATATTGTTTCTGATGTTTTTTTTGTTGTTAGAGATGACAGGGGGCGTGCAGGCGTTCGAGCTTCATCTAGACATCGCCCATTGGGCAGAACAAAAAAGCGCGCATTTTGTGGTGATCTATCCCCTGCAGGCCCAGTCCCAAACGGCATCGAATATCTTGCGTAAAGCCGAAGATGATTACACCCGCATCCTGGACCGCATTGGCGCTAATAAGGTCAATAATTTTTGGACTTGGGATGAGCGGGTCAAGATCGTTTATTTTCAGGATCATGATAGTTTTATCAAGGCGACCGGACAGCCGGCATGGTCTAAGGGGATGTCCGTCAGCCATATGTCTAATTTTCAGATGCGTTTGATCGTAAGCTATATGTCTCAGGATGATTTCGAGGATGCAGTACTGCCGCATGAGATCAGTCATCTAATATTGCATGATTTTATGAAGGGCCAGCCGGTTCCCAGGTGGTTCGATGAAGGGGTGGCGCAGTTAGATGAGATCAATAATAATGAAGAGCACCGCACGATCCTGGCAAAATTAGTGGAGAGCAATAAAGCCATACCATTATCGATGTTAGAGGCATTTCCTTCCATGGTCAATGAGGATCCGATGAAGGCGGCAATATTTTATGCGGAAAGTCTTTACATTGTTGATTTTTTGATTAAAACTTATGGTAAGGATAGTTTCGGTCAATTGTGCCGGCAGATGCGCGACGGACATACTTTTGAGATGTCTTTGAGTAAAGCGTATTATCCGACCATTGTGTCGTGGAAGACGTTAGAAGCAAAATGGGATCAATACATGTTGTCGTTTGTGCATATATAGGGGGAGTCTATGAATCTAAGGAAATTGAACCGCGCATTCACTTTAGTGGAGATATTACTGGTGGTCGTGATCATCGGGTCTTTGGCCATGATGATCATTCCGCGTTTACAGGGACGGGGAGAAACAGCTAAGGTCAAGGTTGCTAAAGCGGACATTGAGGCGAATATCGCCACTGCATTGAAGCTGTATGAATTGGATAACGGTACTTTTCCTTCCACGACCCAGGGTTTGTCCGCATTAAAGGTCAGGCCAAGCACTAATCCGATCCCGGCGAATTGGAACGGCCCTTACATAGAGAAGGCCCCTCTTGATCCTTGGGGGCGTTCTTATGTTTATGTTTCCCCGGGGGAACATCGCTCCGATTATGACCTTTCTTCTAAAGGAAAGGATGAGTCGTCAGATAAGGATGATATTTCCAACTGGCAATAATGCAAAAGGTTTTACTTTTGTTGAAGTGATGGTGACCTTAGTTGTCCTATCTTCGGGCATTGTTTTTATCTACAAATCTTTTTTTTTATGCGCGGATTATCTGACCCGCTTGTCGTTACGGCTGGATGCACAGCAGGTGTTGGATAATAAGATCAGCGATATTAAGCGTTATGTTAAGGATAGTCATGATCTGGCATTTTCACGGTCAGGAATGCTTCCTGTCCTGGAATTCAATCATAAACAAGTACAATTCTTTTATCAGACGGAGCTGTCTCCCGTATTAGGGGCTGATGATTTATATCAGTTGGATGTGCAATTGACATGGGAAGAATATGGTGCCAGAAGGCATTTGAATAAGTTAAGCATGCTGGAGATAGGATGAGGACAAATGATTCAGGTTTTACCTTGATGGAAATGCTGCTGGTAACAGCGCTGATCGGCGCGGTGTCGATCGCTATTTTCGCGGCGCTCAATAACGGGGTGAAATTGTGGGGGCGCGGCATAGCGGTTGATAAAAAAGGGGATTTGTTCATCGGTGTGGAGAAGATCGCTCAAGATCTCCGTGGGACAATGCCTTTTTCCCTTATCCATTTTCAGGGCGCACAGTCAAAGGTTTCTTTTGCTGCCATTGTGTTAACGCCGGCAGATGTTCATAGCAGTAGGGCTGACGAAGGGTTGATCGATGAGTTAGGCGCGGTGGAATATCGGTATGAACCGGCGGAGGGAAAAATATTCCGACGGCAAGCGGATTATGGTCAGGCGCTGAAAAAACAGTGGGGGCAGGACCAGGAGATCGCTTCTGGCGTCAGCGACGTGCGTTTTGACTATTTTATCGACGGTCAACGCAAGGCCGAACGTAAAGAGCGTATCGAGTCGAGGATCCCGTCGGGGGTCATGATGACCGTTAGGCTTGGGGATAATGGTCGTCAGACGTTGCAGCGATATTTTGAAATACCAGCGGGAGGACAGTAGATCGTGCGTTTAAAGCAAGCGCAATCGTGTGGATTCGTTCTGATCTTTGCCTTATGGGTATTGGGTTTGTTGACCTTTTTGGCGGTGAGCGTGGCATTGGGAGTTCGTCAGAAAACATTGATGGCCGAGAAGTTGGAAGATCAGAACCGCATGTTCTATTTGCAGGAAGCGGTACTCAAGCAAGTGAAATCATATATACACAAGGAAATGGACCAGCATCAATTCAATTACACAGCTGACCTGAAATCACGGATTCATAACAATAGTAATTTCTTCGGGCGGGTTTCCTTCGGAGCGGATAACGCCACGGTGAGTTATACGTTATTCGAACAGGGAAGGGCGTTGGAGCAGTTCGGTGTTGTTGATGAAGAACGCAAGATCAATCTTAACACGACCAATGTTATTGTGGTGCAAAGGCTCATCGAGCAGGTGTTGGATATTAAGCCGGAGGAGACGCTGTTGTTGGCACAGTCCATTTTGGATTGGCGACAGCAAGGGCAGGCTCAAGCGGATGGTTTTTTCAGCGACGATTATTACGGCAATCTAAAGCATTCCTATTTTAAGAAAGACGCTAATTATGAATTGTTGGAAGAGTTGTTGTTGATCAAATGGATGACACGCACAAAGTATGAAAAACTTCTTCCCTACTTGACCGTGTATGGGGAAGGCAAGGTCAATATCAACACAGCATCGGGCGTGGTGCTGTATGCGTTAGGTCTGGATCATGCGGTCGTCGATAAGGTTTTGATCGCCCGGCGTGGCAAAGACGGGGCGGAAGCGACCGGGGACGACCTTTTTTTTGTTAAAACATTCGACGTAGCTAGTGATGTGGCGAGCGTTGTAAAATTAGAACCACAAGAGTTCCGCGCCATTGACGCGTTGAACTTGCAAGGCGTTCTGACGACGAATTCATATTATTTTTATTGCGCGATGCAATCGCGGTTGTCCAGGTCGGGGTGGACGCGTAATGCCCAGGCCATCTATTCGTCCAGGGATAATAAAGTTTTATATTGGAGGGAAAAATAATTATTTTTCTCATGGTATGGTCTTAAAATTTGGTTATAATAAAAACAATTCAATAATTCTCTCGAGGGCTCATGTTCGGAAATGATAAAAGATTCTTAAGTGTGATGATCGCTGATGCGGCCATTAAGGTCGTACAGGTCACGTCTTCGGGTGTCGTCGAAAAAGTGGTGCGTGCCACTGCTGCTAGCGTTGCTGTGGATGATGTCGTGAAAACGCTAAAGCCCGTTCTCAACGGTTTTGACCGTAAGGCTTCCGTTGTTTGCGTTGTTTCCGCCGCGCATGCGACTTCCAAGTGCATTGAGGTCCCTTCCAATGACCCAAAAGAAATAAAATCGATCATTAATTTGCAAGCCAGCCGGCACACGCCATATTCCCGTGAAGAAGTCATTATCGGGCATGTGAGTTTAGGAAGCTCGGCGAACGGCAATACAAAGATATTGCTTGTTATTGCGCATCGCAATGTTATCAAGGACCGTTTGGATATTTTAGACAAATGCGGTTTGGTGACGGATAAGATCTTATTCGCTCCGGAAGGCATCGGCCGTTTATATACTAAAGGTCTCAACTTAAAGAATAATTCAAGTCTGGGTATCATCGATATCGGGTTAACACATGTTAACTTTTGTGTTGTTGCCAGAGGTAGCGTGGTGTTTTCTCGTTCTATTAATTTTGGCATCAAGAATTTAATGGAACCTCAGGGCGGGAATGCTATGTCGGAAGAGCTGCTTAAGACGTTGGTGGCGTTCCAAGCGGAAGATGCCCAGCCGGTCGAATCTTTTGTGGTGACCAGTGATCATGCTGCGGTCAAGGAGTACTTGCCGTCACTAAATGAATTATTGAAAGTTGATGTGCGAATAAGTCCATATATATCGCTGTTAAAAGTTAATGCCGTAAAGACAAAGCTCCAAAAAGATTACGCGGATGATTCTTTCCTGGATGTTATCGCGTCGGCGGTGACAAGCGCTAGAGCGGAAGTCAATTTCATTCCGGATGAGATCGTCATGAAACGCACCGTTGAACAGCAGAGCGTTGAAGCCAGTAAGGCGGGCGTAGCGGGCGTCGTCATCATGTTGTTGCTCGGCGGCATTTTGATGAGCAAGATCTATTTTAAGGATGTTTTTTTAAATAAGAATTTAAAACAGCGTTATGCTGGCCAGCATGAAGAAGTCATTAAATTGCAGGAAAAAATGTCTAAGGTCAGGATCGTGCGCGAGTATATGCGGGAACGTTTGGCAGGTTTAGATGTCCTTAAAGAGATCTATCGTGTTACACCCAATGATATCTATCTTTCGGCGATCAACTTGGAAGAAGATGGCACGTTAACGCTGGCGGGTATTTCACCGTCAATGTCGCAAATATTCACTTATGTCAAGACCCTGGATGATTCACCCATGTTCGTTGATGCTAAAACAAAGTCCACTTCAACGAAGAAAGACGGCACTAAGGATGTTGCGGTTTTCGAAGTTGCGTTGAAATTAAAGGATGCCCATTAGGAGCAGACGTGATCACAAAATTCATATCTAGTTTATCAAGTACAGGAAAAAAACTTTTTGCCATTGCGTTTGTGATCGTGGCCATTGCGTTGTTCGATCGTTTATTGATATCTCCGACGCTATCCCGCATGTCTGCGATCGATCGTGATATCGAGAAGGAAACCAACAGCATCAAGCAGGACTTGCGTTTCTTGAATTATAAACAGAAGATCAATTCCGAAAGCAAGGCGTATGAGCCTTATTTAAGCACCAAGGTTCTTTCGGAAGAAGAGATCATCTCCGCGTTCTTGAAGAATATTGAAGTCTTGGCAAAAAAAGGTAATGTGACCGTGGCTAAAGTCACGCCGTCAACGGGTAATAAAGAAAAGGAATATGTTAAATATACGGCGGACCTTGAATGTTCTGGCAGCTTATCCGATGTGGTGACATTTATCCATCTGATCGACACTTCGGAAGAATTAATGAAAGTCGTTAAGTTCAGTTTTTCATCCAAAAAGGCCGATTCCGACGAGATCAAAGCCGTGATGACCATTCATAAAGTTGTCATCCCTAAACGTGATTAAAGCACTCCTCATAATCGTTCTTTCCTTCTGCATCGCTATTCCCAATGTTTTGGCCGCGACCGTGCGTGAAACGTATGAGCATGCTGTTGATAATTACAATCAGCAAAAGTTCGATGACGCGATCACGCTGTATCAGGATATCCTTAAAGAGGCGCCGAACTTTGCGCCCGCTTATGTCGGCATAGGTCTTTCTTTAAAAGCAAAAGGCGCGGATTCCGAAGAGGTTATTCATTACTATAATGAAGCTGTCGCGCATGATCCCACCAATTTACAAGCCTTGGAACAATTGGGCCGGTTGTATTACGGGTTGAATCAATTTGATAAGGCCGAAAGAATATTTCTTAAATGTCTGAAGATAAATCCGATGCAGCCGGATATAAGGCAGGCCTTGGCCTGGGTATATTTAATCGGCAAGTCTAAACCGGAATTGGCTATCAGATATTTCAAATCAGCCGGGCAGCTCAATAAGCCGGATACGATGTATGGTCTGGGCATGGCGTATTTTGCCAATAATCAGCGGGTGGAAGCCATGGATATGATGATGCAGCTGCGTGCCAGGGGCCAAGATGATTATGCTAAGCGTTTAGAGCAGGCCATTCGCGAGAACAGGCGTGTTGTATTAAATGGTGCGGAAGGTGCGCCCGTAGACGATGATAGTCAACCCACATCTACAAAGAAGTCCGGCGTAAAAGTTCGTTTACGCGGCAAATTAGCGGATCTCTAAGCCGCGTTTTTTCTTCTTGCCCAAAATTTGCCCGTATATAGATAATATGTTACCCTTTCCCTATGCTTAAGAAAGTTATCTGTTTTTTAGTTGGCCTATGTATGTTGCCATTGCCAAGGCTTCAGGCCAATACAATAGTATTGCCTGTTCCCGGGACCATGGTGCAGTTAAGCCCTGCTTATGCGCCTCCAATATTAAAGGGCATTAAGGTTCATTCGGATGATCCGTTTAAATTCGAATTTATTTTAGACAAGGGAAGCGCGGGAACGTCTGCTTCCTCACAGCCTATTTTGCCTTCGCACCACCAATCCCCCAGTGGGGTAGCACAGGAAAAAACTACGCTTCCCCTGCTTGCTGCGGCAAAACAGTCTGCTTCGGAATCAGACGTGCTACGACCGGCCAATGAGATAGAATTAAAGGCGGAGTCGACTAAGCTTATTAAATATTTTCTCGCCAGTTTAACAACCCCCGAAAAAGACCTTTGGGTCAACTTAAGTCCCTACGAAAAAGACCGCATCGTTCCCGATAGTTTCGGACAAACTGAAATGGGTCGGGATCTTTTAGCCCAAGATTATTTGCTAAAGCAGATCACCGCCAGCTTGGTTTACCCGGAAGGGGATATCGGCAAGCGATTCTGGAAGAGGGTTTATGAGTTAGCCGGCAACAAAAATATTCCGGTAAATACTTTTAACAAAGTTTGGATCGTTCCAAATAAGGCTGTGGTGTATGAAAATGCCAAAGCAGGCACAGCTTATGTTGTAGAATCCAGTCTGAAAGTAATGACAGAACAAGATTATTTAGCGAATGATCTCAACCACCGTCAACCAGGGGACGTGATGCTGACCCCGCAGGGGGAAGCTTCGTGTCCCCAAGCCGGCCGCCAAGCAAACCTACGATCGACGTTGAAAGCACCCCAGGGAAATCCCAAATCGCAGACCCAAACGTCCCAGATCATTAGAGACCTCGTCATCCCCCAATTAACCAAAGAAGTCAACGAAGGCGCCAATTTTTCCCAACTGCGACAAGTTTACAACAGCTTAATATTAGCCGCATGGTACAAAAAAAAGATCAAAGATAGCATTCTCGTTCAAGTTTACAACGACAAAAACAAGATCAAAGGAACTCAATACGCAGATTCTTTAGACGTACAAGCTATTTATCAGCGCTACCTACAAGCCTTCAAAAAAGGTGCCTACAATTACATCAAAGAGGATGCAGACCCTCTTGACGGTAAGTCCATTCCTAGGAAGTATTTTTCTGGCGGGTTTGATCTAGCGATGGCGGGAGTTCTTAAAGTGGATGGTTCAGATCGCATTATAAAAGGATTGGCGGATGAATCTCTAGATAGAGTAGAGGTAAGGTTGAGGACTCCTAGGGAAACTTTTCCAAACAGGCTGAGGGGAACAGGAACGGCAATTGCCGCTTTGTTTAACAAAAGAAGAGGAACTGTTGTTGATATTGGAGTGGGTTACAACGGAGCCACAACCATCAAGCTTGCAGAAGAGAATCAATCTTTGGAAGTTTTCGGCATTGATATTGAAGAACCGAATTACCTTCAGGATGTTCCGGGAAATTATACATTTAAGAAAGGGGATCTTTTTAATCTTCCATTACATTTGCTTAATGGAAAGAAAGCAGATGTAGTCCGCATTGAGAATGTGATATTTCCGCATTATTTTTTAAGAAAAGATCTTTTTGGGGAGAATCCGACCGAAGTTGCTATTGCCAGGGCTCTACAGCAATTAATGCCATTTATTAATGATCAGGGGATAGTGATGATCGGTTGGGGTTCAGAAGGTGCTGGTGAAGAATGCATCGTATATCAAAGAATTGACGACAGGTTTGAATTGGCAAGTTATGCTTTCGGATGGATAAAAGATAGCGGATATTTTGGTGCATCTAATAGGCCAAAGAATAAAGGTACCGTCTTCCCTGAATCACCCGCTTTTAAAGAATCCCCCGGGTATGCATTATCTTTGTGGCGATCATTCCAGGCTAAGAATAAAAATGATTTTATTAGCCATGGGCGAAGGGCCATTACCAATGCTTTACAGCAAATATTAAGTCAACAAAACATTTCTTCCGTTATTTATGGCCGGTTGATATTTGTTTCAGTAGCATCGCTTATCGCAGAAAAGAATAATCCTCTTAGCAGGGCTTTTAAAGCAACATATTTAAATAAGGTTCCACAAATTGTTGAATTAAGCAGTTACCAGATGGCATCTGATTCGGCACAGACAGCATCAACGAATCAGCGTTGGTTAAAGAGGTTCATAGTTGCGACGATAGGCATGGGGTTGGGTATTTTAGGATATGTAGAATTTCGGATCAGCCAGATCGGGCCTTCTGTTGAGGTTAATACTGTGTTTGATCCTCCAGGTGAGGGGGTTGGAAAGATTCCTGCTAAATCCGTAATTGTTCCTGTTGGCCCAGTGGTTGTTTCTGCGGATCCGCAATCACTTGCAACACCGGTAAATACAGGAAATATCGCGGTGCAAGAGATCGCTAAAGCTAATGTTGTCGACACAAAAATGAAAGAGACATTAAAAAGATTGGATCGATTTGCTGCAAGGAAGAAATTGGCCATGTTAAAGATTGGCGATTGGGGGGTTTTCCAGAAACAGGATGAGTTCCTGGCAGAGTTTAAGAAAATGGAAGGCGATAATCCTCTGCTTAATGCGCAGGATCTTTATCTGGCTTTACAAACGAATCTTCAGTTGATCAGTTTAAAATTAGGTAATTCAATCAATGAAAATCCTGAATATAAAGAACATTTAAGAACAGTATTTTCTTTTACGGAGCAGAGCGGTGTTTTACCAAAACTTCAGACCATGGATGATTTGTCTGAATTGATCGATCTGGCCAGATTAGGGAAGAGCTTTACAGATCAACAACTTTTTCTCAGTAGAATGTCCAGTAGTTTGCATCAAATACAGAGTTTCTTAAATATTAACTCAGAGGGTTTGTCTTTTGCAACGCAGGTGCGCTTAGTTGGCAAGATGATTCCCCAACAGACAGATAATCGCTCTGGTTTAGATGTGTTAAAAGAATATGTAGGGGATGTTTCTTCGTTTATAACGATCGATCATGTATTCGAGACCCTTGGTGAAACATTGGTCGATAGTCTTTCAAGAAAGTTATTACA